>JBQCFA010000533.1:0-8946 GCA_051959695.1 Rhizobiaceae bacterium | reverse complement strand
GGCTCGGGCGGACTGGCCCACATCCTCGGGCCAACCGGAGGCTATCTCTTCGCGTTTCCGATCTGCGGGGCGTTCACCGGCTGGCTCGCCGAGCGCGGCTGGAACGGCCACCGTGTCGGTTTCGCCTTCGCGTCCATGCTGCTTGCAAATCTGCTTTGCCTGGCGCTCGGCGCGGCCTGGCTTACGCTGTTTGTCGGAGCCGCTACGGCGATCGCATCCGGCGTCACGCCTTTCCTGGTCGGCGCCGTCCTGAAGTCCGCGCTTGCGGCGGCCCTTCTCAAGGCACTGCCGCCCAGAAAGATGCGCCGGATTTGATTGCCCAATAAACAGGCAGATACGCTCGGATCCTGGCGGAATAGAACCTGCCAGGATCCACCATGCCCCGAAATCCGGCCGTATCGGCCTTTCGTCTTTCTGGCATGCCCATTGCTTCACGACTGGCGACAATAGTTTTCACGCCATGAAGCAAGGGGAACAAGAATGCACAGAAGAAGCTTCGTCGCGGCCTTCGTCGCGGCCGCCCTCGTCACCGCCATGTCCGTCTTGCCGAACGCGGCAAAAGCGAATGCGCTGACCGACATCACCTCTCGCGGCACGCTGCGCGTCGCCGTTCCCCAGGACTTCCCGCCTTTCGGCACCGTGGGATCGGACATGCAGCCGATCGGCTACGACATCGATATGGCGAAGCTGATTGGCGACAAGATGGGCGTCAAGACGGAACTCGTCCCCGTCACAAGCGCCAACCGCATTCCCTACCTGCAGACGAACAAGGTAGATCTGGTCATTTCCAGCCTTGGCAAGAATCCGGACCGCGCCAAGGTGATCGACTTTTCCGACGCTTATGCGCCCTTCTTCAACGGCGTCTTCGGCCCGGCGGACGTGATCGTGAAGGCGGCCGCCGATCTTTCCGGCAAGACGGTCGGCGTCACGCGCGGCGCCATCGAGGATCTCGAACTGACCAAGATCGCGCCCAAGGACGTCACCATCAAGCGCTACGAGGACAATAACGGCACGATCTCCGCCTTCCTGTCAGGCCAGGTCGATCTGGTCGCGACCGGCAACGTCGTCGCCGCAGCCATCATAAAGCGCGACCCGCCGAAGAAGCCGGAACTCAAATTCCTCATGAAGGACTCGCCCTGCTATGTCGGCTTGAACAAGAACGAGCCGGAACTGATGGCCAAGGTGAACGAAATCATCGCCGGGGCAAGGAAGGACGGCTCGCTCGACGCCATTTCCGAAAAATGGCTAGGCGCCAAATTGCCCGCGAGCTTCTAGGCCCGTCGGTCCGCGCTGACGGCGGCCGCGTCGCATGCACTATCATTTCAGCTTCACCTGGCTCGCCCAGTACTGGCCGGTCCTCCTCAAGGGGATCGGCATCACGCTCGAACTGACCCTCGTGGCCGCGGTTCTCGGCATACTGCTCGGCATCTTCTGCGCTTGGGCGCGCAGCCTGGGACCGAAATGGCTGAATCCCTTCGTCTCGACCTATGTCGAGATCATCCGCAACACCCCGTTCCTCATTCAGCTCTTCTTCGTCTTCTTCGGCCTGCCGTCGATCGGCGTACGCCTCAATGAGCTGGAAGCCGCGAACCTGGCCATGATCCTCAATCTCGGCGCCTATGGCTGCGAAATCGTCCGCGCGGGCATACAGGCGACGCCTCGCGGCCAGTTCGAAGCCGGCGCCAGTCTTGCCATGTCGCCCATCCAGACCTTCCGGTATGTCGTGCTGGTCCCCGCCCTCCAGCGCATATGGCCGGCATTGTCCTCGCAGGTCGTCATCGTCATGCTGGGCTCGGCGGTGGTCTCGCAGGTGGCGGCACAGGACCTGACCTTCGCGGCCAATTTCATCCAGTCGCGCACCTTTCGCGCCTTCGAGGCCTATTTCGTGTCCACCGCGATCTACCTCGTCCTGGCGATACTGCTGCGCAAGGCGCTTGCCATGCTGGGCCTTCGCCTTTTTCCGCGAAAGGCGGCCAGATGAGCACGTTCACGCTGTGGGACATCGTGCGCGCGCTGCTTCTCGCCACGCGATGGACGATCGTGCTGTCGCTGGTTTCGTTCGTCGGCGGCGGCGCTCTGGCCGGCGTGCTGCTGTTCGTGCGCATCGGCCATCGGCATGGACTGCGCCGCCTGGTGGCGTGGTTTGTCGAACTGTTCCAGGGCACGCCGCTCCTGATGCAGCTCTTCCTTGCCTTCTTCGGCATCGGCCTGTTCGGCATCGACGTGCCGGCATGGCTGGCCGCCGGGGTCGCCCTGGTCCTGTGGACCGCGGCCTTCCTCACCGAGATCTGGCGCGGCTGCGTCGAATCGATCCCGCGCGGCCAGTGGGAGGCGTCGTCGAGCCTCGGCATGGGCTATTTGGAGCAGATGCGCCACGTCATCCTGCCGCAGGCCGTGCGCATTGCGATCGCGCCGACGGTCGGCTTTTCCGTGCAGGTCATCAAAGGCACGGCGGTGACCTCGATCATCGGCTTCGTCGAACTGTCCAAGGCCGGCACCATCGTCACCAACGCGACCTTCGAACCCTTCATCGTCTACGGGATCGTCGCCCTGATCTACTTCGCCCTCTGCTGGCCGATCTCGAAGGGCAGCCGCATCCTCGAAAGGAGGCTGAATGTCGCTCATCGAAATCACTGACGTGCGCAAGAGCTTCGGCGACAACGAGGTCCTCAAGGGCATCGATATCGAGATCGAGCCGGGCGAGGTCGTCGCGATCATCGGCAAGAGCGGCTCGGGCAAGTCCACCCTTCTTCGCTGTATCAACGGCCTGGAAAACATCGATTCCGGCTCGATCGCCGTCGCGGGCGCGCAATTGCTGCCCGACGAGACGCATCTCAGGGCGTTGCGCCTCAAGGTCGGCATGATCTTCCAGCAGTTCAACCTTTTTCCGCATCTCTCCGCGGGCGGCAACGTGATGCTTTCCCAGACGGTCGTTAAGAAGACGCCGAAAGAAGAGGCCGAGCGCGTCGCCCGCGAGATGCTTGCGCGCGTCGGGCTTGCCGAAAAGTTCGACGCCTATCCCGACCAGCTCTCCGGCGGCCAACAGCAACGCGTCGCCATCGCCCGGGCGCTGGCCATGCGACCGATCGCGCTTCTGTGCGACGAGATTACCTCGGCGCTCGATCCGGAGCTGGTATCGGAAGTGCTCGCCGTCGTCCGCGCTCTCGCCGCCGACGGCATGACGCTCCTGATGGTGACGCACGAGATGAAATTCGCCCGCGATGTCTGCAACCGCGTCGTCTTCATGCATCAGGGCCGCGTGCACGAGATCGGACCGCCCGAAGCGGTCTTCGCATCGCCACAGACAGCCGAGCTGAAACAGTTCCTCGGCATGTTGTGAGCGCGTTGACGATACCGGCGCATTGTCGGAAGCAAGCCGGAGGGTCGGGGACCCTCCGCCCCTAGTGTGGTGGATTTGAAATTCGTTTCATTCCCGGACCGGGGTCACGTTACGAATTTCAAATCCGAAACCACACTAGAATCATGAACTTGCTAGTGTCCTGATCGAATCCGAAATCCGTACGACGCACCCCGAAGAATGAAGCGGATTTCGGATTCGGGACACTAGTCAGGCGACCTCCTGGCGATGGCCTTTCAGGTCCGCCACCTTGCCGAGCGCGCTGGACGAGAGCGCCTCGGCCAGTTCCGAACGCTGCTTGCGCGTCAGCGCCGTCAGCGGCGGCATGGTGCGCGCCCAGCCGTCCCGGCCGGTCAGAAGCGCCAGCGCCGCTTTGACCGAGGCGACCAGCGGAAAGCGCGCGACGATGGCGCGGATATCGACCGCGTTGTCGAGCGCCTCCTTCATCGCGGCCTCGTCCGAACCGTTCCACGCGATCTGGGCGAACGGGCCGGTGACGTTGGCGGTGGCCGAGATACAGCCGGCGAAGCCGAGTTCGGCGGCGCGGCCGAGCGAAGCCTCGGCGCTCGGAAACACGGCGAAGCCCGGCAGGTCTCGCGCCAGGCCGGCGGAATAGTCGAGATCGCCGGAACTGTCCTTGAGGCCGAGCACCTGCTCCGGATGGGCCTTGCGCAGCCGCGCCACGATCTCGGGCGTGTAGGGCACGCCCGAATTGGCCGGGAAATGGTAGAGATAGAGCTTCAGGCCGGCGGCGCCGACCTTGCCGATCAGGGCTTCGACGTAACCCACCACGCCATCGGCATCGAGCCCCTTATAGTAGAAGGGTGGCAAGAGCAGCGCGCCGGCGAAGCCCAGCGTCTTGGCCTCGGCCGTCAGCGTGCACGCGTCCGCCAGGGCGGCGGCTCCGGTGCCGACCATGAAGCGGTCGAGCGGCAGGCCGGATTTGGCAATGGCGCGCATGGCTTCGATACGCTGCTCGGTCGAGAAGGAAGTCGCCTCGCCGGTCGTGCCGAGCAAATTGATGCCGTCGCAGCCGCCGTCGCCGAGCAGCCAGCGGCAATGCTCGACCAGATGATCGAGGTCGATCGACAGATCCTCGCGGACAGGCGTGGCGGCGGCGGCGATGACGCCGGAAAGGGAGGGCATTTCAGAAACTCCGATCGTATGTCTTTGTCGATGCTCTTGCCATATCATCCCACCCCCGGCCTACCGGCCGGACCCTCCCCTCCAGGAGGAGGGAAAGCTAGCGCCGGCCCTTTCCTCCCCCTTTGAGGGGGAGGTGGCCCGAAGGGCCGGAGGGGGTGGATCAGCCTCCGTAAACGATCAAGGCAGCGTATAGGCCGTCTTGACCGTGGTGTAGAACTCGGCGGCGTAGCGGCCCTGCTCGCGCGGTCCGTAGGAGGAGCCCTTCCGCCCGCCGAAGGGCACGTGGTAGTCGACGCCGGCGGTCGGCAGATTGACCATCACCATGCCGGCCTCCGAATTACGCTTGAAATGCGAGGCGTATTTCAGGCTGGTCGTGCAGATGCCCGAGGACAGGCCGAAGATCGTGTCGTTGGCGAGCGCCAGCGCTTCATCGTAGTCCTTGGCGCGCTGCACGCTGGCCACCGGTCCGAAGATCTCCTCGCGGTTGATGCGCATGTCGGGCGCGGTGTCGGTGAACAAGGCCGGCTGCAGGAAGAAACCCGGCTTTTCGCGGTTCAGCCGCTCGCCGCCCCAGGCGAGCTTCGCGCCTTCCTTCTTGCCGATATCGATGTAGGAGATGTCCTGGTCGAGCTGCGACTGGTCGACGACCGGTCCGATATGCGTGCCGTCCTTGGTCGCGTCGTCGACTGTCAGGCCCTTCAGCCGCTCGGTCAGCGCCGAGACGAACTTGTCGTGGATGCCGTCGGTCACGACGAGGCGCGATGAGGCGGTGCAGCGCTGGCCGGTGGAGAAGAAGGCGCCGTTCGCCGCCACTTCCACCGCCGTCTTCAGATCGGCGTCGTCCAGCACGACGAGCGGGTTCTTGCCGCCCATCTCGAGCTGGAACTTGCGCATGTGCTCGACGCAGGCGGCCGCGACCTTCTTGCCGGTCGCCACCGAGCCGGTGAAGGTGATGGCGTCGATGTCGGGCGAGTTCAGCATGGCGTCGCCGACGACCGAGCCCCGGCCCATGACCAGGTTGAAGACGCCCTCCGGCAGTCCGGCGCGGATGATGATGTCCGACAGCGCCCATGCCGAGCCGGGCACGAGGTCGGCCGGCTTGAAGACCACGCAATTGCCGTAGGCGAGCGCCGGCGCGATCTTCCAGGCAGGAATGGCGATCGGGAAGTTCCACGGCGTGATGATGCCGACGACGCCGACCGGCTCGCGCGTGATCTCGACATCGAGGCCGGGCCGGGTCGACGCGATCTTCTCGCCGGAGAGCCGCAGCACCTCGCCGGCGAAGAAATCGAATATCTGCCCCGCGCGGGCGACTTCGCCGAGGGCTTCCGGCAGCGTCTTGCCCTCCTCGCGGGCGAGCAGCAGCCCGAGTTCGTCCTTGCGGGCAAGGATCTCGTCGCTGATCTTCTTCAATATGTCGTGGCGCTGCTGGATGCCGGAGCGCGCCCAGCCATGGAAAGCCTTGCGCGCGGCGGCGATCGCCGTTTCGGCGTCCTTGCGCGAGGCCCGCGCATAGACGCCGATCACCTCGTCGGTGTTCGACGGATTGATGTTCTTCGTCTCGTCGCCGCCCGCCAGCCATTCGCCGGCGATGAAGTTCTTATGAATGGTCATGCGATGTCAGTTCCTTTTTTCGGCTTGCGACTTCGGGATGGTCCTTATCTGACCGATATAGGGCCGAAGCGCCACCCGGTTGACCCCATCCGGTGACCTCCGGGCCGAAAAATTCCGTATTGATGGCCTGAAATTCCCGTTCGTGCGCGGGCAAATCGTCCTCGGACCAGATCGCGTCGACCGGACAGACGGAAAGGCACAGGCCGCAGGAGATGCACTCCTCCGGCTGGATGTACATCATCCGCCCGCCTTCATAGATGCATTCGACCGGGCAGACGTCCTGGCAGGCGCCGTCCTTCACGTCGATGCAGGTCGAGGCGATGACGTAGACCATGGCCTCGCCTCAGCGACCCTTCCAGTTCGGAGCGCGCTTTTCGCGGAAAGCGGCGACGCCCTCGTTCTGGTCCTCCGACTTCAGCGCCTCGACCAGTTCGGGCAGGCGCAGCATCTGTGCTTCCTTCGCGCTCAACCCCTCCCCGGCCCGCACCATGGCCTTGACGGCGCGCACCGACAGCGGAGCACAGGCAAGGATGTCCCTCACCCAGCGGTCGACCGTCTCGTCCAGATTGTCCGGGGCGGCCACTTCGTTGACGAGGCCGAGAAGGAAGGCCTCCTCGGCGCCGATGCGCCGGCCCGTCAGGAGCATGCCCATCGCATGGACATGGGGAATACGGCGGGCAAGCAGCGCGATGCCGCCGTCCAGCGCCAGGCGGCCGACACGCGGCTCCGGCAGGCCGAAAGTCGCCTTCTCCGACGCGACGACGATGTCGCATCCGAGAACCATCTCCATGCCGCCGCCGAGCGCGTGGCCGTTGACGCGCGCGATCACCGGCACGTTCAGCGTGTCGCGCAGCGCGATGCCGCCGAAGCCGCCGGGACGGGGCGCGGCCCAGTATTCCAGCCCGCTCATGCCCGAGCCGCCCTTCATGTCGGCGCCGGTGCAGAAAGCCCGCTCACCCGCACCCGTCAGCACCACGACGCGTACGTCGCGGTCCTTCTCGATCGCTTCCCAGATGCGGATAAGCTCCGTCTGGGTGGCGATGTCGCCGGCGTTGAGCACGTCGGGCCGGTCGATCGTGACACGCGCGACGTGGTTCTCGACGGAAAATAGAACGCCCGGCTGAGCCATCATGCCGCCTCGCCGCGACGTTCGCCGACGAGCGCGCCGCTCTCGACCAGGCGGTCGATTTCGGCCTCGGAGTAGCCTGCTTCCTCAAGCACTTCCCTGCCGTCCCCGCCAAGGTCGGGCGGCGAATGCCGCACCTTGAAGGCGCCCGAATCCATGGTCAGCGGCGAGCCGAGCACCGGGATGCCGCCGTCGAGCTCGATGATCGAGCCGTTGACCTTGGTCTGGCCGTGGTCCAGCGCCTGCGGCAGCGTCAGCACCGGCGCGCAGAGAAGGTCCTGCTCCTCCAGCCGGCCGAGCCAGTATTCCGTCGTGTTGGAGGCGAAACGCTCGCGGAAGAGTTTATGCAGCTCCGGCTTGTGCGCCATCTTGTCTGCGAAACTCTCGAAGCGCTTTTCCTGCGACAGGTCCGGCAGGTCGAGCGCCTTGCAGATGTCCTGCAGCGGGTTCGCCTTGAAGGCGCCGACCAGGACGACCGCGCCGTCGGTCGTCTCGAAGACCCCGGTCAGCGGGAAGGAGCCCCAGTTCAAATCCTTCTGGCGCTGCAGCCACATCGCCGCTTCCTGGATCTGCATGGCGAGCATCGATTCGAAAAGCGAAACGGAAACAGCCTGTCCGCGGCCGGTCTTCTCGCGCTGCATCAGCGCCAGCAGGATAGCCTGCACCAGATGCATTCCGGCGGTGTAGTCGCAAAGCGCCGTCGAATAGAGCGAGGTCGGCAGGCTGGCATCGGCCTTGCGCATCATCACGCCGGAGAGCGCCTGCGCCAGGATGTCCTGCCCGCCCTTGTGCGAAAGCGGACCCTTGGCGCCGAAGCCCGAGCCGAAAGCGGAGATGATGCGGGGATTGATCTCCGAAAGTTTTTCGTGCCCGAAGCCCATGCGCTCCATGACGCCGGCGCGGAAATTGTTGACAACCACATCGGCCGTCTTCACCAGTTCGTAGATCACCGCCTTGGCGTCGTCCTTGCGCATGTCGAGCGCGATCGAGCGCTTGTTGCGGTTGAGGCTGCGGAAAACTGGATTGTTCTGTCCGTCCGGATCGTCGGCGATGGAATTGCGCGAGAGGTCGCCGGCGCCCGGCCGCTCGATCTTGACGACGTCGGCGCCGTAGTCGGCAAGGACCTGCGTACAGCACGGGCCGAGCATCACCTGGGTGAAGTCGATGACCTTGATGCCGGAAAGCGGTTGGTTGTCGGAGGATGGCATTTCGTTTTCCTGTGTCCTGTCTTGCGTCTCAATCGCCTGCCTCGCCGCGACCCCTTCTCCCCGTTCGCGGCGAGAAGGTAGCCCGAAGGGCCGGATGAGGGGCCGACTTCACGAGCAGGTGCTACCCCTCGTCTGCCTGCCGGCATCTTCTCCCCGCAAGCGAGGAGAAGAGCGCTGTCGTCTACTCCGCCGCGGCCATCTGCGGCGTCGCGTTGGCCGACGGCCGGTCGCCCGGATCGGCGCCCTGCGCGCGCAGCGTATCCTGCACCTTGCGCACATCCACCTTGTCGACGGACACGCCCGCCTGCAGCGACAGCGCCGCGGCGACGCCGGTCGCCTCGCCCATCGCCATGCAGGGCGGGATCTCGCGCGAGATGCGCTGCGCGGCGGCGGTGGAGGAGTAGTGCCGGCCGGCAACGAGTAGTTGCGAGACGCCCTTGGGCAGGAGCGTGCGGTAGGGATAATAATAGTCGCGGCCGCGCGCCACGCTGTCG
>JBQCFA010000532.1:0-3033 GCA_051959695.1 Rhizobiaceae bacterium | reverse complement strand
GCCATCACGGCGAAGTTCCTGGCGCTGTCGAAATAGCTCGTCCTCTTCGCGGCGGACGCGGCCTCAGGAGGCCAGGTTCTCCGGCCCCGGACCCCACCGGTTGTCGCGCTTCTGGCTCGGAATGAGCGAGAAGGCGAGCAGGGCGAGGCTGCCGAGCGACGGGATGAGCGCGAGCAGCGAGTACCAGCCCGAAAGCCCGATATCGTGCTGGCGGCGGATGGCGAGGCCGAGGCCCGGCAGGAAGGTCGCAGCGACGAAGACCACCGCCAGCGTCAGCGTGATCGCCGGTGCCTCCACCGCGGCGCGGAAGTCGGTCAGCCCGCCGTCGCAGACGAAGCCGACCGCCATCACGAGCGCCAGGGCCACGAGCCACACCAACGCGTAGCTCCAGTACTCGGCGCGGTGCGCGCGGCCACCGAAATTGGCGTAGTCGCGGGTCAGCGCACCCAGGAAATGCCGCCACAGCCCCGGCCCGCGCGAACCCGTCGTCTTGCCGTCATGGGGCATGCGCGCATCGCCGCGCGCGCGGACGACATCGCGGGCGCGGCCGCCTTCCGCCCGGAACTCGACCCGCATCGCCTTGGCCAGCGGCGCCCGGTCATAGAGGTCGGTGCGCGTGAAGGCGTAACGGCTGCCGTCGTCGCCGTTGATCACGCCCAGACCCTGGGCGCCGTCGAAATGAAGGATGTCTCCGCGCATATCGCGTTACCCCCTTGATGTTTCCTCCGCGCTTCCGCCTCTCCGGGACGTTCCGCACGGCGCCGAATCGTCGGCAAATCACCTACCCTGACCGGAGTTTCTTCCGGCTCCCTTCCAAGTCAACAAGGCGGCTTTCACGTTTTCTGTAACATCCCGTTTCGGCCGCCGATATTCCGACATTCGGCCGCGGGTGATGCAGGAATTCAACAATTCGGCCTATCACCGCCCGCCCTTACGCCAGATAGACAAAAGCGAGCGTGACGAGGACGGCGAGCACGAGCCCGCCGATGAAGACGGCGCGGCGCAACGACGTATCGAGGACGATCCTGCCCTGGCGCGCCTGGCGGGCGGAAAATTCAGAGCCGCTCGAATACTTGCGGCGTCCGAAACGCTGGGCGCGACCGATGTCGATGGGCCTTTGTGACATGGCTCTTCTCCTTTGTTCAGGCACAATCCCCGGGCGGCGAAAAACGTTCCTCGTGCCGGAGATGGGGCGCAAGCCGAATTGACTATTTTTCCGATGCGCGTAAAAGCACGCGCGAAACGGAGTCCTCCATGCGCCGCCGCGTACCGGCCATTGCGATGCCTGAAGCCGCCGGCCTCCGCGCCGGCGCCATCGGTGCATGCACGAACCCCGTCCTCTTCATGGCCAAAACGACGTCGAAAACGACCGCCAAAGCGGTCTGACCTCTCCGGCCTGCTCGCCCTCTCTCCCCGGGCCTGGTCCGGGGGATGAAACCGGGAACCCGCATCGGCCGGCGGGATCGCGAAACGAGCGGAGAGGGACAGGAGAACATCATCATGGGTTTCAAGGTTGCGGTTGTGGGCGCCACCGGCAATGTGGGCCGCGAAATGCTCAACATCCTCGAGGAGCGGGGCTTTCCGGCCGACGAGGTCGTGGCGCTCGCCTCGCGCCGGTCGCAGGGTACCGAGGTGTCCTATGGCGACCGTACGCTGAAGGTCAAGGCGCTCGACAATTACGATTTCTCCGACACGGATATCTGCGTCATGTCGGCGGGCGGCCCGGTGTCGAAGGAGTGGTCGCCCAGGATCGGCCGCCAGGGCTGCATCGTCATCGACAACTCCTCTGCATGGCGCTACGACCAGGACGTTCCGCTCGTCGTTCCGGAGGTCAATCCGGATGCGGTCGCGGGCTTCACGAAGAAGAACATCATCGCCAACCCCAACTGCTCGACGGCCCAGCTCGTCGTGGCGCTCAAGCCGCTGCACGACGTGGCCAGGATCAAGCGCGTCGTGGTCGCCACCTACCAATCGGTTTCCGGCGCCGGCAAGGAGGGCATGGACGAGCTTTTCGAGCAGACCCGCGCCGTCTTCGTCGCCGATCCGGTGACGGCGAAGAAGTTCACCAAGCGCATCGCCTTCAACGTCATCCCTCATATCGACGTCTTCATGGAGGACGGCTCGACCAAGGAAGAGTGGAAGATGGTTGCCGAGATCAAGAAGATCCTCGATCCGAAGATCAAGCTGACGGCCACCTGCGTGCGCGTGCCGGTCTTCATCGGCCATTCGGAGGCGGCGAATGTCGAATTCGAGAAGCCGATCACGGCAGACGAAGCGCGCGAGATCCTGCGCGAAGCTCCGGGCTGCCAGGTCGTCGACAAGCGCGAGGACGGCGGCTACATCTCGCCGCTGGAATGCGCCGGCGAGGACGCGACCTATATCAGCCGCATCCGCGAGGACCCCACGGTCGACAACGGCCTCAATCTCTGGGTCGTCTCCGACAATCTCCGGAAGGGCGCCGCGCTCAACGCCGTCCAGATCGCGGAACTGCTTCTGGAGCGCGGGCTGATCCAGCCGAAGAAGAAGGTGGCGTAGGCTCATCGCCGACGTCCGGCCGCCGGTCGAGGAAAAGCCAACGATTTGGCTTTTCCAGCGACGAACGCCCGGAGCCATAGCGGAGGGCGGATAGGGAGCCACGATGAGGCGTAAGCCGAACCGCTGGGCGAACTTGGTGAGGGGTGAATTGGCGCAAGCTCCATCCCCGCCACGCTGCCTTGCGGCCCTGGCCACTGTGAAGTATGTCGGGACGGGGGGCGCGAGGCCGTGCCTTCCGATTTTTTGATACGTGGCGCGACTTTCGCGCCCCGCCGGCGATTTCTGATCCCGCCTGTTTCACTGCTCCCCGCCTGTCTCGCCGACCCCGCCGCCGCGATCTGTTGCGACGGCTTAGCATGCGATCCCGGCGGGGTCTGTGTGCCTCTGTCCGGCACGCAGGGGTCCTAGTGCCCCCAGGGAAAACCTTTCGGCAGAACCTCCCCGGCCGCGCGGTCACGTTTCACCGCGAGGCGGAGGCGCCGGTCCCTCCCCACGCAA
>JBQCFA010000531.1:0-14959 GCA_051959695.1 Rhizobiaceae bacterium | reverse complement strand
TTCGGCAAGGCGATCATCGACTTCCAGAACACGCAGTTCAAGCTGGCGGAGATGAAGACGGAGGCGACGGTCGGGCGCAGCTTCTACGACGATTGCGTCGCCCGCCATCTCGACGGCGGGCTCGACGCCGTCACGGCCTCGATGTGCAAACTGTGGCTAACCGATCTGCAGTGCAAAGTAGTCGACGAATGCCTTCAACTCTTCGGCGGCTATGGCTACATGAACGAGTATCCGATCGCGCGCATGTTCCGCGACGCCAGGGTGCAGCGTATCTATGGCGGCACGAACGAAGTCATGAAGCTTCTGATCGCGCGCAGCCTGTGATCGAAACCAGGGAGAACGAGCCGGCAATGCCTGAATTCACCCTCTACGGCTTTTCCGAATCCGGGAATTCCTACAAGCCGGCGCTGATGCTGGAATTGTGCAAGGCCGACTGGGAAATCAGGCGAGTGGCCTATTTCGACGGAGAGACGCGCGGCGACGAATATCGCGAGATGAACGTCATGGGCGAAGCGCCGGTTCTGGTCCATCACCGCGCCGAAGGCGATCTGACGCTGTCGCAATCGGGCGTCATCCTCATCCATCTCGCCAAGCGCTTCCGCAAGTTCAACCCGAGGACGGAAGAGGAGGAGCGCGAGGTGATGCGCTGGATTCTCTTCGACAATCACAAGCTGACGAGCTACACGGCGACGCTGCGCTTTTTCCGTTTCCTAGCCGACCGGGCGGACGATCCGGCCGTGCCGTTTCTGCAGGGGCGCGCGTTGGGCGCCTACAAGGTGCTCGACACACATCTCAAGGGTCGCAACTGGGTGGCAGCCGAGCGCCCGACCATCGCGGACTTCTCGCTTTGCGGTTATCTTTTCTGGCCGGACCAGATCGGGGTCGACTGGAACGACTATCCGAACATCCGTGACTGGCTCGACCGCATCAAATTGCTGCCGGGCTGGAAAATGCCGGAGGCGCTGATGCCTTCTGGACGGGGCGCGGAAACGGCCGCCGCCTGAGCGGCAAAGGCAAAGGAGCACGACGATGGCTGACGCTTATGTCTATGACGCGATCCGTACCCCACGCGGGCGCGGCAAGAAGGACGGCTCGCTGCACGAGGTGCCGGCGGTACGGCTCGCGGCGAAGGCGCTCGAAGCCGTCCGCGACCGCAACGGACTCGACACCGCCACAGTCGACGACATCATCTTCGGCTGCGTCGATCCGGTAGGGGAGGCTGGTTCGGTGATCCCCCGGGCCGCCGCCTTCGAGGCCGGTTACGACTTCAAGGCCCCGGGCTTGCAGATTTCGCGCTTCTGCGCGTCGGGGCTGGACGCCATCAATCTCGGCGCCGCCAAGATCGCCGGCGGCTCCGACGATATCGTCATCGCCGGCGGGGTGGAATCCATGTCGCGCGTCGGCATGGGCATGTCCGGCGGCGCCTGGTTCATGGATCCGTCTGTCGGCATCCCTTCCTATTTCGTGCCGCAGGGCATTTCGGCCGATTTGATCGCCACCAAATACGGCTTTTCGCGCGACGACGTAGACGCCTATGCGGTGGAAAGCCAGAAGCGCGCCGCGCATGCGTGGGGCAAAGGCTGGTTCAAGAATTCCGTCATCGAGATTGCCGACCAGAACGGCCTAAAGATCCTCGACCACGACGAGCATATGCGCCCCTCGACCGATATGCAGACACTCGCCTCGCTCAACCCGTCCTTCACGATGGTCGGCGAGATGGGTGGGTTCGACGCCGTAGCGGTCGACCGCTATCCGGAGGTCGAGAGGATTGACCACGTCCACCATGCCGGTAATTCGTCGGGCATAGTCGACGGGGCGGCGGCGGTGCTGCTCGGCTCGAAGAAGGGCGGCAAGGCGATGGGGCTGAAGCCGCGCGCCCGCATCCGCGCCATGGCCAATATCGGATCGGAACCTTCGATCATGCTGACCGGCCCGGTTGACGTGACGGAAAAGCTGCTCAAGCGTGCGAAGATGAAGCTATCGGATATCGATCTATTCGAGCTGAACGAGGCCTTCGCCTCGGTCGTCCTGCGCTACATGCAGGCCTTCGACATTCCCCACGACCGGATCAACGTCAATGGCGGCGCCATCGCCATGGGCCATCCGCTCGGCGCCACCGGCGCCATGATCTTCGGCACCGTGCTCGACGAACTGGAGCGGCGTGACCTCAATACCGCCCTGGTAACGCTGTGTATCGGCGCCGGCATGGGAACGGCCACCATCATCGAGCGGGTGTAGGCGCGATGGCTTCCGTTCCTTGCAGGACGGCGCTGATCCTGATCGACGTGCAGCAGGCATTCGTGGAGCGGGAAAAGGCCGGCGAGCGCCGCAACAATCCCGACGCGCTCGCCAATATCGTCCGCCTGCTCACAACATTCCGCGAGCGCGGCATGGCGATTTTCCATGTCCGCCACGCTTCGACGGAACCGGATTCGCTGCTTCGGCCCGGCCGCAGCGGCTATCAGCCGATCGCCGAGGCACGGGAGCTCGATGGAGAGCCGATGCTTGTCAAACACGTCAATGCCGCCTTCATCGGCACTGATCTCGAAAAAAGGCTGCGCCAGGGCGGCATCGAAACATTGGTGATTGCCGGCATCACGACGAACCATTGCGTCGAGACGACGGCGCGGATGGCCGGCAATCTCGACTTCGACGTCAGACTCGTTTCCGATGCCTGCTACACGTTCGACCGGGTCGGCTTCGACGGCAAGCTTGAGAGCGCCGAGGCGATCCACCGGATGACGCTTTCCAATTTGAACGGCGAATTCGCCAAGATCGAAACCACTGACAGCGTGCTGGCCGACCTTTCCGGCCGCGCCGCGGCCTGAGGGAGCAACCGATGAACTACAAGAATTTCACGGTCGAGACGGATGCGGACGGCATCGCGCTCGTCACCTGGGACATGCCGGACAAGTCGATGAACGTCTTCACCGAAGAGGTCATCGAGGAACTCGGCCGCATCGTCGATCAGGTCACCGGCGACGACGCCGTCAAGGGCGTGGTCGTCACCTCGGGCAAGGAGAGTTTCTCCGGCGGCGCCGACCTCACCATGCTCCAGCGCATGCTTGGCCGGTTCCATGCCGAAGACGCGAAGGATCATGAAAAAGCGGTCGCCATGCTTTTCGACGGTGCCGGCCGCATGTCGCAGCTTTTCCGCAGGATCGAGACCTGCGGCAAGCCTTGGGTTTCGGCCATCAACGGCACCTGCATGGGCGGCGCGTTCGAGCTTTCGCTCGCCTGCCACGGCCGCGTCGCAGCCGATTCCGAAAAGGTCAAGATGGCGCTGCCCGAGATAAAAGTCGGCCTGTTTCCGGGCGCGGGCGGCACCCAGCGCGTCCCCCGTCTCGCCAATACTCAGGAAGCGCTGCAGATGCTGACTTCCGGGCAGACGCTTTCGCCGAAGAAGGCGAAGGCGATGAACCTGATCACCGACATCGTCGAGCCCGGCAAGCTGGTAGACGCGGCCAAGGCGATAATCGCGGCCGGGCTGAAGCCGGTCGCGCCGTGGGACGAGAAGGGCTTCAAGCTACCTGGCGGGCCGGTCTATTCGGCGGCCGGGGCCAATCTCTGGCCGCCGGCGATCGCCATCCTGCGTCGAGAGACGCACGGCAACTATCCGGCCGCCGCGGCGATCCTGAAATGCGTCTATGAGGGTTTGCTTGTGCCCTTCGACACGGCGCTCCGCATCGAGCAGCGCTATTTCACCGAAATCCTGCAGACGACCGAGGCGGCGATGATGATCCGCTCGCTCTTCGTCTCGCTGCAGGAACTGAACAAGGGCGCCCGCCGTCCGGCCGGTGTGCCGGCAGCCACGTTCAGGAAGATCGGCGTTCTGGGCGCCGGCTTCATGGGCGCCGGCATCGCCTATGTGACCGCCAGCGCCGGCATCCCCGTCGTGCTGCTCGACCGCGACATGCCATCGGCCGAAAAAGGCAAGGCGCATTCGGGAGGCCTGATGGACGGGCTGATCAAGAAGGGCCGCGCCACGGCCGAGGAAAAGGAAAAGCTTCTCTCGCTGATCACGCCGACTGCCGACTACGCTGATATCGAAGGCGCAGACCTCGTCATCGAGGCGGTCTTCGAGGATTCGGAGGTGAAGAAGGGCGCGACAGAAAAGGCCGAGGCGGTGCTCAAACCTTCAGCGGTCTTCGCCTCCAACACCTCGACCATACCGATCACCGGGCTGGCGAAGAATTCCGCCCGGCCGAAGAACTTCATCGGCATCCATTTCTTCTCGCCGGTGGACCGCATGATGCTGGTCGAGATCATCCTCGGCAAGAAGACAGGCGACAAGGCGCTGGCCACCGCCATCGACTATGTGAGGGCGATCAAGAAGACGCCGATCGTCGTCAACGATACGCGCGGCTTCTACGTGAACCGCTGCGTGCTGCGGTACATGTCGGAAGCGTTCAAGATGATGATCGAAGGCGTCCCCGCCCCGATGATTGAAAACGCCGCCAAGCTCGCCGGCATGCCGGTCGGACCGCTGGCCCTGACCGACGAGACGGCGATCGACCTCGCACAGAAGATCATGAAGCAGACCATCCGCGACCTCGGCGAGAAGGCCGTCGATCCGGAGCAGTTGAAACTGATCAACACGATGGTCGACAAGCATGGGCGCTTCGGCCGCAAGAACGGCAAGGGCTTCTACGACTATCCGCCGAAGCCGGCGAAGAAGAGCCTGTGGCCGGGCCTGCGGGATCTCTATCCGCAGCAGGATCCCGACAAGATCGACGTCGAGGAGCTGAAGGAGCGCTTTCTGGTGGTAATCGCGCTCGAGGCCGCCCGCGTCATGGAAGAAGGCATCGTCACCGACCCACGCGAGGCCGATGTCGGCTCCATCCTCGCCTTCGGCTTCGCACCCTACACGGGCGGCGCGCTTTCCTACATCGACGGCATGGGCCTGGAAAAGTTCCTCAAGCTCGCCAGGCACCTCCAGAAGCGGTACGGCAAGGAATTCAAGGCGCCGAAACTGCTCGCCGACATGGCGGAGAAGGGCGAGACTTTCTACGAGCGCTTCGATCCTTACGGGAAGGCGGCTGCCAGGAAGGCGGCCTGATCCCGTATGTATGTCTGGGCGAGGCTTCTGCGGATGGCGGCGACGACCGGTCGGCGTGGGCCGTACCGCTTCGGCGACAAGAGCCGGCTTGCCTTTCGTTGCCTGCCCAGCGACATCGACCGCAACATCCATCTGAACAACGCGCGCTACATGATGCTGGCGGATGTGGGGCGGATCGACATCTTCCTGCGCAGCGGCTTCTTCCGGCTCTGCCGCCAGCGCGGCTGGGCGCCCATGATGGGCGGCCTGCAGACAGCCTATGTGCGCGAGATCAAACTGTGGAAGCGGTTCGAGGTCGTCACAACGATCGAGACATGGGAAGGCAGCGAGATGATCGGCCGGCACGTCTTCATGCTGGAAGATGGCCGCACCGCCGCGGTCGTGCTGACGACGGTCGGTGTCTACGACCCGAAGGGCCGGCGCTTCATGCCGATCGCCGAGGTGTTTTCCATGCTCGGCAATCATGCCACGCCGCGTCCGCCGGACGCGACGGAAGCCGCCTTCCTCGCCTCGCACCGGAGGCTGCGCGCAACCGCGAAGGCGCTCGACACGAATACCGGGCAGGCCGCCTCCGGCAGGGAACCGAACAGGGCAGAAGCGCTTTCTTCGCCTCACGTCGATCAACAATCCCAAGGATGACGCCATGGCGGCCACCATTGAGTACTATTTCACCCTCGTTTCGCCGTGGACCTATCTCGGCCACCAGACCTTGCTGGAGATCGCCCAGCGGCATGGGGCGAGCCTCGCCTACAAGCCGGTCAAACTGGCCGAGGTCTGGGCGATCTCGGGCTCCGTGCCCCTCCAGCATCGCTCGGAGACCCGGAAGCGGTACCGTTTGATCGAGCTTCAACGTTACGGTGAACTTCGCGGCATCACCATCAATCCGACGCCTAGATACTTTCCGGTCGATCCCAGCCTCGCCGACCGCGTGACCATCGCCCTGACCGAAGCGGGCAAGGACCCGTCCCCCTTTATGTTGCGCGTGTTCTCCGGCACATGGGTCGAGAACCGCGATATCGCGGATGTCGGTACGCTAACAGGCTGGCTGGCCGCCGACGGCTTCGACGCGGACGCCTTGTTCGACGCAGCGGCGCAGGATCGATCCGAAGCAACCTACAGCGAAAACACCGCTGCGGCGATCGCGGCCGACGCCATAGGCGTACCCACCTACGTGCTCCACGGCGAGACCTTCTGGGGCCATGATCTCCTCGATTTGCTGGAGCGGGCGTTGGCTAGCGGGCGGAGGCACTATCGTCCCTAAAGGTTGGCTGAAGCCTTCTGGACAAAACCGGGCGCCGTCGATAGAAGCAAGGACAGGTATTTTTTCCTGTCCAGGAAGGGAGCACCGCCTTGCTCTCGCATGAACGCGTATGGGCGGCGATCGACGCGCTTGCCGAACGCTATTCGCTTTCGGCCTCGGGACTGGCTCGTCGCGCGGGCCTCGATTCCACGGCCTTCAACAAGTCCAAGCGCATGTCGTCCGACGGAAGGCCGCGCTGGCCCTCGACGGAATCGCTGGCCAAGATCATCGAGGCGACCGGGGCGTCGCTGGATGAACTCGTTTTGCTGATCGAGGGGAAGTCCACCATGCCCGGAAACCTGCCTCGCCAGGCTTCGCCGGTGCCGCTCGTCGGTTTCGCGCAGGCCGGCGCGGGCGGCTTCTTCGACGATGCCGGCTTTCCCGCCGGCGAGGGCTGGGACCTGATCGAACTCCCCGGCCGCGCGCCCGAAGGCACCTACGCGCTCGGCATCCAGGGCGATTCCATGTTGCCGCTCTACCGCCACGGCGACATATTGATCGTCGATCCAAACGCGCCGGTCCGCCGGGGCGACCGGGTCGTGGTCAAGACCAATGCCGGCGAGGTGATGGCGAAAGTGCTTGAAAGGCAGACGACGAAGGCGATCGAGCTGCTTTCACTCAATCCGGAGCACGAGGATCGAACGATCCCGGCCGCGGAAGTGGAGTGGGTCGCCCGGGTCATCTGGGCAAGTCAGTAAGCCGGCCTCTTGTCCACACCGAGGCGCATAGCGCTTTTCCTGGTCGGGGCGGCACTGATCGCCGCGCTGTGGTTCGGCACGCAAAGCCTGCGGCAGTCTCCAGTCCCCGCCCCGCAACCTGTTACGTCGAAAGCGATTGCACCCGCGCCGGTCGAGGCTCCGCCGGCATCCTCATCCCGGCAACCGGCAAGTCGGGGCAACAGCGAGGTTTCCGGCATCAGGGTGATCGCAAAGGGCAGCATCCCCGGACCCGAGATCGACGGACCTCTGGAGAGGGTGGCGCCAAGGGAGCCTCTTACTGCCGCGACGGAGCCGCTGAAGCGCGAAGCCTTCGGCCCGCCCGTCCCACAGGGCACGCTGCTCTACCAGCCGCTTGCCAAATCCGCCGGGGAGTTCGAGGCGGGCGGCTACACGGTGCGGCTTGCCGGCATCGAGGTCACGCCGCCGGACCGCACCTGCGCCGATGAGGACCGGCCGACATGGCCTTGCGGCATCGTGGCGCGGACGGCCTTCCGTGCCTGGATGCGTGGTCGGGCGGTAGCCTGCGACGTACCCTCGCACCCGGCGAAAATTACTACGCATTGCATGCTCGACGGCGAGGACATGGCGCTCTGGCTGGTCCGCAACGGCTGGGCCGGCAGCGCCGACGGCCAGTATGACGCGGCCGAGGCAAAGGCCAGGCGGGACAGGAAGGGGATATTCGGTCCCTCGCCGCTGGCAGCGAAGGAATAGGCCAGCTTCATCAAAATGGCGCGTGTTCGATCAAGCATCCACCGCATGCCGCCGATGCACCGATCGCGGGCGGCCAGGCACCGACAGAGCCGTCTCCCGCCGCGGCCGCTCGGCGACGATCCTGCCGCGCGCGATGACGCAGAGCCGCTCGGCGCGCAGCCGGATCGCCTCGACCGGGCTGCCGGCGTCGAGGATGACGAGGCTGGCACGCTTGCCGACGGCAAGCCCATAGTCCTCCAGCGCCATGATGGCGGCGCTCTCGCACGTCACCATGTCGAAGCATCTGCGCATGTCGGCCGGGCTCGTCATCTGCGCCACGTGCAAGCCCATGAAGGCGACGTCGAGCATGTCGGCGGTGCCCAGCGAATACCACGGGTCGAGCACGCAATCCTGGCCGAAGCCGACGCGTATGCCGGCCTTTAGCATCTCAGGCACGCGGGTCATGCCGCGACGCTTGGGATAGCTGTCGTGACGGCCCTGGAGAACGATGTTGATCAGCGGATTGGGGATCGCCGCCATGCCGGCTTCGGCGATCAGCGGCAGCAGCTTGGACACGTAGTAATTATCCATGGAATGCATCGAGGTCAGGTGCGAGCCGGCCACCCTGCCAGCAAGCCCTAGTCGCTGCGTCTCGCAGGCAAGCTGCTCGACATGGCGCGACAACGGATCGTCGGTCTCGTCGCAATGCATGTCGACCATCAGGCCGCGTTCGGCGGCGATCTCGCAAAGCTCCGTCACCGAGCGACGGCCGTCTTCCATCGTGCGCTCGAAATGCGGGATGCCACCCACGATGTCGACACCGAGATCGAGCGCACGGATGGTGTTCGCGCGCGCCGAGGGCGAGCGGTAGAAGCCGTCCTGCGGGAAGGCGACGAGTTGCAAGTCGATATGGGACGCGACCTCCTTCTTCACCTCCAGCAACGCCTCGACCGCCAGCAACCTGTCATCGCAGACGTCGACATGGGTGCGGATCGCGAGAAGGCCCATCGAAACGGCCCAGTCGCAATAGGCGAGCGCCCTCTCCTTCACCGCCTCATGCGTCAGTAGCGGCTTCAGTTCGCCCCACAGCGCAATACCTTCAAGCAGCGTACCGGACGCGTTGATGCGCGGAATGCCGTAGGAAAGCGTCGCATCCATGTGGAAATGCGGGTCGACAAAGGGCGGCGAAACCAGATTGCCCGCCGCCTCGATCACCCGGCCCGCTTCGCCTTCGATGGTCGGTTCTATCGCGGCGATGCGGCCGCCAGAGATGCCGATATCGGCGATCTTGCCGTCGGGCAGGATGCCCTGTCTCACCAGAATATCGAACGCCATGCGATGCGGGAACCTGTTGCAGGGGGGGCTTACTCTAACGAGGTGCTCACTGGAGTGACAAGCGTTTGGCCCCTCTTCGACTTGCTTCGCAAATCACGTCTGCCCCTGAAGAGGGCGAGGGTTGGGCGGCGTCACGCCGTAGCGCCTTCGACGATCTCGTAGCCGGTGTCGATTACCACGGGTTCAGGGGGGCGAAGCGGATTTTCCAGGATCTGTGCCGCCGCCACGCTTCCGATCGCGCCGCGTCGCGTCCGGATGGTCGAGAGCGGAACGGGCAGCGCCTGCCCGACCTCCAGCGCGTTGAAGCCGAAGAGCGCCAACTCGTCGCGCGGAGCGATGCCGACGGCAAGGCAGTGGAAGAGGCCGCCGACCGCCATGTCGTCGTTGGAGAAGACGACGGCGTCGAGCTCCGGCTGACGGTGCAGCAGTTCCGCCAGCAGCCGCCTGCCGCCCTGCGTCGAAGTCGGGAAATCGGCCACCGCCTCGGCGACCAGTGAAATGCCGGCTTCGGAAAGCCCCCGCATCATGCCCTCGTAACGACGCGCGGCGCGCGGGTCGCGCACGCGGTCCAGGCCGACATAGCCGAAGCGCCGGTAGCCACGCGAGACAAGATGCCTGGCCGTGTCGTGGCCGGCGGCGCGATGCGAGAAACCGACGCCAAGGTCGAGCGGCACGGAATCGATGTCCATGATCTCGGCGACGCGGCCCCGCGCCCGTTCCAGCATCAGGCGCGTCGCCGGCGTGTGGTCGACGCCGGTCACGATCATGGCGGCGGGTTGCCAGGCGAGCAGCGAGGCGACGATGCGCTCTTCCTCCACCTCGTCATAGTCGGTGACGCCGACCACCGGTTCGTATCGCGCCGGCGCGAGCACCGAATGGATGCCGCCGAGCACGTCGGCGAAGACGGCGTTGCTGAAGGAGGAAAGGACGACGCCGATGAGGTTAGACCCAGCGGAGGCGAGCGTGCCGGCGATGCGGTTCGGCATATAGCCCAGATGCGCCACCGCCTCCATGACGCGTTCCCGCGTCTTCTCGGCGATCGGTCCCTTGTCGCGCAGGACGCGCGACACCGTTATCTCGCTGACCCCGGCGCGCTCCGCAACATCGGCCAGAGTATAGGAACCCCTTCGGCCGCCCGCCGCCCGCCGGCGATCGTCAGCCGGCGCCCGCACGTTCGCTCTCGCGCAGGTTCTGCACGTAGACGTTGATGATCAGCGCCACGAGCAGGATGATGCCGCGGATCAGGATCTTCAGGAAGCTGTCGATGTTGATGTGGTCGAGGCCGTTGTTGAGGACACCGAGGATCAGCAGGCCGATGATGGTGTTGCCGATGCCGCCACGGCCGCCGAAAAGGCTGGTGCCGCCAACGACCACCGCGGCGATGGCGTCGAGCAGGTAGCCGTCGAACTCGTTCTGCTGGGCGCTGCCGAAATAGGCGACGCCGAGCATGCCGGAAACGCCTGAGCAGACCGCCGAGATGACCATTACCGCAGCCAGGATGAGCTTGACGTTGACTCCGGAATACTCGGCCGCCTCGCGGTTGCCGCCGACCATGAAGACGTAGCGGCCAAAGCGCGTATAGGTCAGCACGACATGCCCGACCGCCAGGAAGACACACAGCACGATGACGATCCAGGGTATGCCGTGGAACGAGCCCGAACCGAGCGTCGAGACGAGATCCGGGACGGCGTAGGCGATCTGGCCGCGCACCAGGAGCGCACAGATGCCCGCAGCGATCTGCATCATGGCGAGCGTCATGATGAAGGACGGGATGCCGATGATGGTCAGGCCGAAGGCATTGACCAGGCCGAGCACAGCGCAGGAAACGAGCGCCAGAACGATCGCGGCCCAGCCCGGAAGCGGCACATTGGCGATGTTCACGTAGGATTCCTGCAACGTGAAATAGGCGACCACGATGCCGGTCGCATTGGCGATGGCGGCGATAGAGAGATCGATCTCGGCGCACAGGATGACGAAGGTCAGCCCCACCGCAATGATGCCGGAAACCGAGATCTGGGTAAGAATGTTGGCGACGTTGTTGACTGCGAGGAAAGAAGGGCTGGCGAAGGAGAAGAAAGCGACGAGCACGATCAACGTTGCGAAGGGCGCGATGTTGCGCATCTGGTTGCGCAGGAAGAGAAGCGCGCGCGATCGGCCTGCGCCCTGGTCAGCCTCCTCAAGCGGCACGGTCATCGAATACCCTCCTCAGGCAGCCTCAAGCAGCCTGTCCTTGCTGATCTTCTCGCTCGCGAATTCGCGCACGATCCGCCCCTTCTTCATGACGACGACGCGATCGGCGAGTGACAGAACCGTCTCGGGCTCGGTCGAGACGACGACGATGCCCATGCCGCTGTCGCGCAGGCCGCGCACGATCTTCACCACGTCCTCCTTGGCGCCGACATCCATGCCGCGCGTCGGTTCCGACAGGACCAGGACTTTCGGCGGCCAGGTCAGCCACTTGGCGAGCGCCACCTTCTGCTGGTTGCCGCCCGAAAGGCTCTGCAGCAGGATATCGACGCGCGGCGGCCGGATGGAGAGCGCCTCGACATGCCTCCTCGCGATCCGGCGCTCCTCGGCCGGCTTCAGCCACATGCGGGCGATGCGGCCGAGCACGCTGATCGACATGTTCTTGTAGACGGGCTCGGAATAAAAAAGCATGGAACGCCGGCTTTCCGGCACGAAAGCAATGCCGGCCCGGCGCGCTTGGGCGGTGTTGCGCAGCCTGAGCTTCCGTCCTTCCAGCACCAGCGATCCCGTCGCGGGCCTGATCTTGCCGAACAGCGTGCGGGCGAGTTCAAGCTGGCCGCAGCCCATGAATCCATAGACGCCGAGCACCTCGCCGGCGCGCACGTCCAGCGAAACGTCGGCGAAGGCGCGCCCGGCGCCGAGATTGCGCGCCGACAACACCACCGGCGCATCTGGCCTGCTGTCGAGAGCGATGTCGTCCGTATAGCTCTCCTCGAGCCCCTCGTGGCCGCTGCCGATCATCCGTTCGATCACCCAGGTCTTGTCGACCCTGGAAGCAGCCTCGGTGACGACGCGCCTTCCATTGCGGAAGATGGTCAGCGTGTCCGATATCGCGAGGATATCGTCGAGGAAATGCGAGATGAACACGATCGAGCGGCCGCTGGCGCGTACCTGGCGCAGCACGTCGAACAGGCGCTCCACCTCCGGCGGCGAGAGGGCCGAGGTCGGCTCGTCGAGAATGAGGATGCGGGCGCCGGAGAAGAGGACGCGCGCAAGCTCGATCAATTGCTGCAGGCCGATCGCCAGCGATCCCATGCGGACGCGCGGATCGACGTCGATGCCGAGGCTGGCGAGTTGCTCACGCGCGCCGGCGACCATGCCGCGCCAGTCGACGACGCCGCCACGGGTCGGCTGCTTGCCGAGATAGACGTTCTCGGCGACGGACAGGTCGGGGACGATGCTCAGTTCCTGGTGCACCATGCCGATGCCGGCATCGAGCGCGTCGCGGGCGGAGCGGAAATGCACCGGCTCGCCGTCGATCAACATCCGTCCCTGGTACTGCGGATGCACGCCGGCGATGATCTTCATGAGCGTGGACTTGCCGGCGCCGTTCTCGCCAACGAGCCCGTGCACCTCGCCGGCCTTCAGCACGAAGTCGACATCGCGCAACGCGGCAACCCCGCCAAACGATTTCGAGATGCGCTGCATCTCCAGGCGCGGCGGCGCTCCGTCGGAAGATTCTTCGGCGTCGGCGTTCATGATCATCCAGCCATGGCGCGAAGGTCGAGCAGGCCGGCATGCGCCGACCCGCTCCCGGGAGAATGATCAGATCAGGAAGTGATCTTCCATCCACTGCATGCCGGCGGCGTTGGCCTTGGTGACCACCGGACCATCGGTGACGACATTCTTCGGAATGCCGCCATCGCCGGTCTTCTCGCCCGAAACAGCCGCCACGCCGGCGACGATGGCGCCACCGTGGATGCGACAGGAAGGATTGCGCACCGTCGCATGCATGCGGCCCTCGGCGACTGCTGCCAGCGCCGGGGGCATGGCGTCGCAGCCACCGATCTTGATGTCGGTCCGCTTGTGCGCCTTCATGACGTTGTAGGCGGCGAGGGCCATGTCGTCATTGTGGAAATAAGCCGCGGCGATCTTCGGATATTTCGTCAGATAGGTTTCCCAGAGGCGGGCGACCTTGGAGACGTCCCAATCGGCGGGCTGCTCCTCGAGGACCTTCACCTTGGGATATTTCTTGACGATCGAGTGGAAGCCGCGCGCGCGGCCCTGCGCGCCGGTATGGCCGAGCGCGCCCTGCGTCATGATGACGTTGCCCTCGCCGCCGATGGCATCCATCAGGGCCTGCGTCACCGACGAGCCCATGAATTCATTGTCGGGAGCCAGGAACGAATGGATGTTGATCTTGTCGAGCGGCGCGATCAGCGTGTCCATGTCGATGACCGGGATGCCGGCGTCGATCATCTTCTGCACGGGCTGGGTAAGCGTGCCGATGCCGAAGGCCTGGATGGCGACGAAGTCCCATTTCTGCGAAGCCATGTTGTCGATCGCGGCGCGCTGCTTGACGGCGTCGAGCTCGCCGTCGAACCAGGTCACGTCGACATTGTAGAGTTTGCCCCAGTACTCGGCCGCCTGCTTGCCCTGCGCACACCACGTCGCCTGCAGGCCGGCATTGGAGAAGGCCGCCTTGAGCGGCTTGTCGGAGCGGCCGGCCGCCATTCCCGCAGCCATCGCGGGGCTGATGCCGAGCCCGCCAAGGCCTCCGAGCAACGCCGCGGCGCCGCCGGCCGAAGCTACCGTCAGAAAATCACGCCTGTTGGTCCTGATGCTGTCACTCATGTCCAAATCCTCCCTGTGAGCCCGTAGACATAGCGAGCCCTGGTGAAACTATGACAGCGGCGTCAAAAGGCCGCAAGCCGCCTTATGACAGCGCAAACATTTTTCGTCTCAGCGGTCCGGTCACGTCCGTTTGCCCCTCCGCCGCTTTCCCGCTAAGAAGCGGCGAATTCGACAGGGACCCACGATGACGAACAAGGATACCGCCGAAACCGCCGCCGCCCAGGCCGCGCTCCTCTCCGCCGCGCTGCCCTACATGCAGCGCTACGAGAACAAGACGGTCGTCGTGAAATATGGCGGGCACGCCATGGGCGACAACACACTCGGCAAGGCTTTCGCGCGCGACATCGCGCTCCTGAAACAGTCCGGCGTCAATCCGATCGTGGTGCATGGCGGCGGCCCGCAGATCGCGGCCATGCTGGCGAAGATGGGCATCGAATCGAGGTTCGAGGGAGGGTTGCGCGTCACAGACGAGAAGACGGTCGAGATCGTCGAGATGGTGCTAGCCGGCTCCATCAATAAAGAGATCGTGGCGCTCATCAACGCGGAAGGCGAATGGGCGATCGGTCTCTGCGGCAAGGACGGGAACATGGTCTTCGCCGAGAAGGCCCACAAGACCGTCACGGATCCCGATTCCAACATCGAACGCGTCCTCGATCTCGGCTTCGTCGGCGAGCCGGTAGAGGTCGACCGCACGCTGCTCGACCTTCTGGCACGGTCCGAGATGATTCCGGTCTTGGCACCGGTGGCGCCGGGCCGGGACGGCCACACCTACAACATCAACGCCGATACCTTCGCCGGCGCCATCGCAGGCGCGCTCAAGGCGTCGCGCCTGCTCTTCCTGACAGACGTTCCAGGAGTGCTCGACAAGGACAAGAAGCTCATCGACGAACTTTCGGTGACGGAAGCGAAGGCGCTGATCAGGGATGGGACCATCTCAGGCGGAATGATCCCGAAGGTGGAGACCTGCATCGAGGCGATCGAGCGCGGAGTCGAGGGTGTCGTCATCCTCAACGGCAAGCAGCCGCACGCCGTCCT
>JBQCFA010000530.1:0-8038 GCA_051959695.1 Rhizobiaceae bacterium | reverse complement strand
GTAAAGCGCAAGGTCGATGACCTGGCCGGACCCGCCGCGATGGTCGCGGTTGTAGAGCGCCGTCACCACGCCGAACGCGCCGGCATAGGCGCCCATGTAGTCGATGACGGCGTAGCCCGTCCTCAACGGCGGCCGGTCGGGATCGCCGCTGACATAGGTCAGGCCGGAAAACGCGCTGGCCACGCGGTCGAACGCGCCGCGATCGGCATAGGGACCGGTGAGGCCGTAGCCGGTGACATAGAGCGCCACCAGCCGCGGATAGCGCTTGCGGATCGTATCGGGGTCGAACCCCCATTTGCGCAGCGTCGGCGGACGAAAGTTCGTCACGAGCACGTCGAAATGCGGCAGCAGCCGGTGGACGATCTCGCGCGCCTCCGGCTTGCGCAGGTCGAGCGTGATCGACGTTTTGTTGCGGGCGTCCTGCACCCATTGCAGCGAGCGGCCACCGGGAACGGCGGCGCTGCGCCGCATGAAATCGCCCTCCCCCGGATCTTCGACCTTGACGATTTCGGCGCCGAAATCCCCCAACGTCGTTGCCGCCACCGGCGCGGCGATGATGGACGAAAGGTCGAGGACGCGTATGCCCTCCAAAGGCAGTTTCATTCGCTTGCTCCATGCCATGCATCTTCGGGCGCCGGATGCGCCAGCAGATCAAAAATCTCCGAGGTGAGCCGCGCGAAGGCGCCGCTCGAGCGGTCACGCTGTTCGGCATCCGGCGATATGGTCCGAAGGATGCGGCCCGGCCGCCCGCTCATCACGAAGACGGTGTCGCCGAGATAGACGGCCTCCGATACGTCGTGCGTGACGAAGAGAACCGTCATGCCGGAATGGACGGTGATGCGGCGCAGTTCTTCCTGAAGCAGCGCCCGCGTCTGCGCGTCGACGGCGGCGAAGGGTTCGTCCATGAGGAGCACATCCGGCTCGAGCGCCAGCGCCCTGGCGATGCCAACGCGCTGCGCCATGCCCCCCGACAACTCGTGCGGATAGGCGTTCTCGAAGCCGCCCAGTCCCACGAGGTCGATGTAGCGGCGCGCCCGCGCCCGCCCATCGGCGCGGGACACCCCGCGCGCATCGAGGCCGAACAAAATGTTGCCGAGCACCGTCTTCCACGGGAACAGTGCCGGTTTCTGGAACACGACGGCGAGCTTGGCAGGCTGCCCGTCCGCCTGCCGGTCGATCTCGATCCTGCCCTCCTGCAGCGGCGCCAGGCCGGCAACGATATCGAGCAGCGTGCTCTTGCCGCAGCCCGACGGGCCGACGAGGCAGGCGAAGGAGCCGCCAGATATGACGAGGCTGCAATCGGCGAGCGCCTGGACGGAGCCGGCACGCGTCTCATAGCGGAGGCCGACGTCCTCGACCCGGATCCGGGGCCCGGAAGTCGCGGCTTCCATGTTGGCGGTTGCGTGCTCTTCCATGCGTCCGGTCGCTATCCCTATTTTTCTTTTCGCTGCCGCCGCAGACCTAGCCGGGGACATTGGTGCTGCCCTTGCTCCATTCGAGCAGATGGCGTTCGACGAGGTCCATCAGCGCCGTCAGCGCCATCACCAGGAAGGCGACGACGAGGATGAGCGCCATCACGCTGGCGACGTCGAAGCGGCCGCTGAAGGACTGCACGAGAACGCCAAGACCGCTCTGGGCGGCGATCATCTCGCCGATCACGGCCCCGGCGCTGCAATAGATCAGGGTCAGCCGCAGGCCGGCGAAGATGCTGGGCAATGCCCACGGAAACCGCACGTCGCGGAAAAGCCTGAGTTCCGAGGCGCCGAAGAGGCGTGACATCAGGAGAAGGTCGCGGTCGACGTTTTTCAGTCCGCCAAGCGTGCTGAGCAGCATGATGAAGTAGCCAAGCGAGAAGGCGAGAACCACCTTGGAAGAGATGCCGATGCCGAACCACAGGATGAACAGCGGCCCGAGCGCGATACGCGGCATGCTGTTGAAGGCCGTCAGGAAGGGGGAAAGGATGCGGTTGAGCCAATCGCTGCGGTCGAGCACGAGCGCCGAGGCGATGCCGAACACGACCGACAGCGCGAAAGAGATCATGATCTCGATCAGCGTCGTCAGCAAATTGGGAAGGAGATCGCCCTCCCCGAGCAGCTTCCAGAACGCGGCCACGATGCTGGTCGGCGACGACACGAAGGCCTCGTCGGCGAGACCGTAGGCGACCGCCCCCTGCCAGAGCGCCAGGAACGCCACGAGAAAGAGCGCCCGCGCCGCGAGGATCGAACCGGTACGGCCGCCCGCCTTTCGCGTGGCATGGCCGAGATCTGCTTCCGAGCTGACGGAATCGCTCATTCTGTGCTCGCTTTCAGGGCGGTCCACGTCCTGCGGTAGAGGTCGTGGTAGCGCGGGTCGGCCTGCAGCGCCTCCGCCGACCGGGGGCGCGGGATATCGATGCTTATCTCGTCGGCGGCGCCGGTCCCCCGCTTCGACATCACCACCACGCGGTCGGCCAGCGTTATCGCCTCGCCGATGTCGTGCGTGACGAAGACGACGGTCGCGCCGCTTGTCTCCCACAGATTCAGCAACTGGTCGTGCAGCATGAGCTTGGTCTGGGAATCCAGCGCGCTGAACGGCTCGTCCATGAGATAGACGCCGCGGCCCACCGCAAAGGCGCGGGCAAGCGAAACCCGCTGTCGCATGCCTTGTGACAGCCGCGACGGATAGAAGTCGCGGTGATTGGCCAGACCGACCTTGTCGATATAGGCAAGCGCCGTCTTCTCTCGCTCCGCCCTGGATACGCCCGACACTTCGAGCCCGTACTCGACATTCTTCAGCACGGTACGCCAGGGCAGCAGCGCGTCGCGCGCCAGGATATAGCAGATGTCGCGCCTTCCCGCCGCCGGCGGACTGTTGCGGATCGTTGCCACGCCGCCCGCCGCCGGCACGAGTCCGGCGATGACGTTGAGCAGCGTCGTCTTCCCGCAGCCGCTCGCACCGATAAGGGCCACGAACTCGCCCTGGCTCACCTCGAGATTCACGCCGGAGAGCGCGTTGCGGGCCTGGCCGAAATTTACGGCGAGATCGGTTACGCTTATATCAGCCGACGGCAACTCGCCGTCCGGCCGCTTGGCCGCCATCGGTCCCGTGCTCGTCTTCGACGGCATCCCACCTCGCCCGGTTATTTGGGGCATGAATAGGTTTCGGGCGCCACCGCGGCGATCACCTCGGCGCGTGATTTCGGCTTGGCGACCTGTCCTTGCTCGACGTCGAGCTTCGCCCATGTGTCGATCGTCCGGCTGTCGATCGCAGGGCTGAAGGTCGGTATGAGACGCTTCACCATCGCCTTGTACTGGTCGGCGGAGAGCTCCGGCACCGGCGCGTATTTCTGCATGACGGCGACCAACTGGTCGAAATTGGCCGGGTCGCTGTACCAGCAGTAGGAATCCTCCATCGCCTTGACGAAACGCGAGACTAGTTGTGGCTTCTTGTCGATCGTGGATGTCGAGGCCCACCAGCCATTGTAGCCGAGATCGTGGAACATCTTCGGCCCCTCGTTGAGGGCGAGATTGACGACGACCTTTCCTTCGCCCTTGGCCTCGAAGATGGAGGGAAGCGGCTCGATGCTGAGATAGGTGTCGACGGTGCCGCGCTTCAGGGCCGGTCGCGCCGTATTCGGCAGGCCGACGGCCAGGAAGGTGACGTCACTGGTCTTGTAGCCCGCGTCCGTCAGGAGCTTCTGGTCCATGTACTGGAGCGATACGCCGAGCGCCAGGACGCCCCATTTCTTGCCGACGAGGTCCTTCAGCACCGCAGGGTAGCCGTCCTTGAGATGCGGCATGTCGAGGCCGTTGCGCGCCAGCAGCGCGAAAGGCACCTTGGCGGTGGAGCCGGCGACGCCGCGCACCGGCAGCCCCTTGTCGACGGCGACGATGAGGTTGTCCCAGGAGTTGTTCACGAAGGTGATGCTGCCGCTGGCGACGGCCGAGGTCATGGCCGGGCCGGTCGTGATCGGCACCAGCTCGACCTTGAGCCCGTCCTTTTCGAAGAAGTTCTGGTCCTTCGCTACCAGGGCCGGCAATGAGATGAGCGCGCCCGGATAGTAACCGACCGTGGCCTCCAGGGCTTCGTCGGCGCGTGCCGCGGCGCCCGTGCAGAGCGAAACCGTCGCCGACAGACATGCAATCAAGGCCGGAGCGGCCAGGCCACGCAGTATTCCGGTAATGTTCTTCATGACTTCCTCCCTGTTTCCCTTGGGCCTTAGGCCCTTCATTTTCGCTTCTTCATGCGGCCGGCCTCACCGCGCCGGTCGAACTTCCCTTGAACCTCGTTTCGGGCAGGCCGCGCGCGCCCAGGCCACGGACGGCGAAGACACGGCCGGCCAGCGGTTGCGCCCTTAGCTGCTCCTCGTCGAGGAAGCGGCTCGCGGTGGCGACGTACAACGTGTCGAGCCCCGGATCGCCGAACGCGCATATGGTCGGGTTGGATACGGGCAGGTCGACACGCCGCATGAGCTTGCCGCCGGGGTCGAACTGCGCCACGGCGCCGCCGCGGAAAAGCGCCGACCAGTAGCAGCCGTCCGCGTCCACGGTGGCGCCATCCGGAGCTCCGTCGGCGGCTTCGATCGAAAGGAAGGGCCGCCGGTTGGCGATCTCCCCGCGCGCCAGGTCGAACTCGTATTGCCAGACGCGACCCGTCGGCGTGTCGGCAAGGTACATGGACCGATCGTCCGGGCTCCATGCGATGCCGTTGCCGACGATCAGCCCGTCCTGCATCAGGCGTGGATCGCCGCCGGAATCGAAACGCCACAGGGCCGCCGAGGCGGTCCGGTGATCCGTATTCACCGAGGCGCACCAGAACCGTCCGGCGCGGTCGCATTTTCCGTCGTTCAACCTGTTGGACGGGGGCCGGTCGGCTTCGACCTCGGCCAGGAGACGCGCTTCGGCCGTCTCGGTGTCGAGCCGGTAGAAGCCGCCCCGGACGCCGCCGATCAGCCCGCCGCCCTCGCGGCAGGCGATTGAGCCGATAGGCCGCCCGCCGAGGGGGCCGGCGAATTCCGTCCGCCGAGTGTCGCCCGTCGCCGGATCATGCGCGCAGACGGTGGCCTTCCACGCATCGATCCAGTAGAGGCGCGCTCCCTCTGCGTCCCAGAAAAGCGATTCGCCGAGGTCGTAACGCTCAGGGGTGATGCAAACGACATCCGGCTGCATCTCTCCTCCCAGTGCAAAATAGATGTGATCACTACCATATGGCTTGATCGGACGCGCCGTCAACTGTTAAATCCGGCGCATGAAGAAGCCCGATACCGTCATCAGTTTCGTCACCTCCCGCGTCTTGAAGCTGTCGAACACGCTCGGTCTCTATTCGAGCCGTCGCTACCGCGACGAGTTCGAGCTGACGCTTCCCGAGTGGCGGGTCCTGTCGGTCGTCGCCTACTCCCAGCCGACCACGGCGCGCGAGATCAGCCGCATCCTGGCGACGGACAAGGGCTGGATAGGCCTCTCCGCCGACAGTCTGAGGCGGAGGGGTTACGTGCTTGGCACGCCGGACAAGCGCGACAGGCGACGTACCCTTCTTACGCTGACCGAGGAAGGTTGGAAGAAGCACCAGGCCGTGTTGGCGGTATCGACCTGGCGCCAGGAAAGACTGCTGGGTTGTCTGCCCGAAGGCGCGGCCGATCTCTTCATAGAGTGTCTCGACAGGCTCCAGGAGGAAGCCGACAAGCTTGTGGAGGAATCGGAGGCGCTGAGGGAAGCCCCGCGACGGCTGGTCGACGATCGTCCGCCAGGCGAGCACGCGCAGTTTTCATCCGGGCGGGCAACGAAACGCGGCTGACGCACGGCCGGCGCAAGGACAGCCGGTTCAGCGCCCCCGCTTCGACAGGACTTCCAGGCGGTCCAGGAAGACGGCCTGCGCGGCGTTGATCTTTTCGCGCGCTTCCGGGAGCGTAAACCATTCGGCCCTGTCGACCTCCGGGAAGCGGGCGAGCTTGCCGCTGCGCGGCGGCCATTCCATCTCGAACATATTGCTCCGCAGGCCGTCCGGCTCGAATTCGCCGAGGACGGCAAACGCCGTCACGTGCTTGCCGGCGGCCTGCACCACGTCGCCCAGCGCCTGCGCCTCCCCTTCCGGCCGCGACCCCAGTTCCTCCCCGAATTCACGCAGCGCCGTGTCCAGGACCGGCTCGTTCTCTCGGCATTCGCCCTTGGGAATGGACCACGCTCCGGCATCGCGGCGCCGCCAGAACGGGCCGCCGGGATGAACGAGCAGCACCTCGATCGCACCGTGGCGATGGCGGTACAGCAATATGCCGGCGCTGGTCTTGGGCATGGCGGCTCCGCGAAAACGATACCGCCGAACGGTTGCGGTTCCTAGGTATCCAGCCACCGGTTCTCGGCGAAATCGGGCCGCCTCCGGCCGTGCGCGCATGGGCCTCCTGTAGGGAAGATCCGGCCCGATATCGGAGGCTCGATAAGCCGGAAATCCGGACCAGGCCGCGGCGCGGCCACGTTCCGGCAATGCGTCGTGCCTTCCGTAGGGAATCTACTTGCCGCGAAACGCGGCCCTGGCCGCAAGGAATGCGGCGGCCCCGGCATCCGATCTATGTCGGGAGGGTCCGTTAGCCATCAGAACCACTTCGGCGGTTCTGAGGGAAAGGCCGTATTTCTCGGCGAATTCCTCGAGGCCGTAAGGCGCCTCCGAGGAGGCGGGGCTTGCAGCTTCCTCGCCGGCATTCGGGACATGAGTGTGGATTTTTTTATCGCTGGACATGATCCACAATAGTCCCAATGACGAGCCGCCGCCTTTAAATTTGACACACGTGGCCTTGCGCGGCCGCAAGGTGGCGGAACAGCGACCCCCCGCATATGGGGAGCGGTCAACTGCCGTCATGCCTACTTTGTGAGCAATAGCAAGGGTTGAGTAATTTTAGGGCAATTGCCGATCAAGGAGCCGAATTCGTAAGCAGAACAAAAATCGCCGTGAACCGGAATCATCCTTCACAGGCGGAAAGACTCAAGGATTCTAAATCACATAGCGATCTGGCACGCCCATTGCTTCTTGTGCAATGCACAATAACGAAAGGGGAGTGCGTATGTTTGAGATTTCGCGCTTAGGCGGTCGGTTGCTAGGCGCCGCCGCCATTGCGACCACCATGAGCTTTTCTGGCGTGGCGCATGCCGCAGACGACACGATCAAGGTCGGCATCCTTCACTCGCTTTCTGGAACGATGGCGATTTCGGAGACGACGCTGAAGGACGACATGCTGATGCTCATCGATGAGCAGAACAAGAAAGGCGGTCTGCTCGGCAAGAAACTGGAAGCGGTCGTCGTCGATCCCGCCTCCAAATGGCCGCTCTTCGCCGAGAAGGAGCGTGAGCTGATCTCCAAGGACAAGGTGTCGGCGGTGTTCGGCTGCTGGACCTCGGTCAGCCGCAAATCCGTGCTGCCAGTGTTCAAGGAACTCGACAGCATTCTCTTCTACCCCGTGCAGTATGAGGGCGAAGAGAGCGAAAAGAACGTCTTCTACACGGGCGCCGCGCCGAACCAGCAGGCGATCCCCGCTGTCGACTACCTGATGAGCGCGGATGGCGGCTCGGTCAAGCGCTGGGTGCTCGAGGGCACCGACTACGTCTATCCGCGGACCACCAACAAGATCCTCGAAGCCTATCTGAAGGCCAAGGGCGTGCCGGCCGAGGACATCATGGTCAACTACACGCCGTTCGGCTTCTCCGACTGGCAGACCGAGGTTTCCAAGATCAAGGCATTCGGCTCCGCCGGCAAGAAGACGGCCGTGATCTCCACCGTCAACGGCGACGCCAACGTGCCCTTCTACAAGGAACTCGGCAACCAGGGCGTCAAGGCCGAGGATATCCCGGTCATGGCCTTCTCGGTCGGCGAGGAAGAGCTCTCCGGCATGGACACCAAGCCGCTGGTCGGCCACCTCGCCGCCTGGAACTATTTCGAGAGCGTCGACACGCCCGCGAACAAGGCCTTCATCGACGAGTGGCACAAGTTCATCAAGAACGACAAGCGCACCACCACCGACCCGATGGAAGCCCACTATATCGGCTTCAACATGTGGGTTAAGGCGGTCGAGAAG
>JBQCFA010000529.1:0-2514 GCA_051959695.1 Rhizobiaceae bacterium | reverse complement strand
GTACAGAGCGCGATGAAGGGCGAATAGCGCTCGGTGATGATCGGGATAAGGCTGTCGAGGTCTTTCGAGACCGACCCTTCGCGCACGAGGATATGCATGCCCTTGGCGAGTTTCTCGCGCGCCTCGTCCACCGTCGTGGTTTCATGGTCCGTGCCGATCCCGGCGGCCAGATAGCCGTTCAGCGGCTTGCCGCGCAGCAAGGGCGCGTGGCCGTCGATGTAGCCGCCCTGGAAGGCTTCCACCTTGGCGATGCAGACGGGATCCGCGGCCAGCACGCCGGGATAGTTCATGAATTCGGCGAGCCCGATCACCTTCAGGTGATCGCGGAAAGGGAGGAGATCGTCGATATCCAGTCTGGCGCCGGACGTTTCGAGATGCGTGGCCGGCACGCAGCTCGACAACTGCACCCGCACGTCCATGATCGTGCGCTCCGCGCAGTCGAGGAAGTAGCGTATGCCGGGCGCGCCCAGCACGTTGGCGATCTCGTGCGGGTCGCAGATCGCGGTGGTCACGCCGCGCGGCAGCACGCAACGATCGAACTCGAACGGCGTTACCATCGAGGATTCGATGTGGAGATGGGTGTCGATGAAGCCGGGGACGAGCACCTTGCCCGACAGATCGATCTCCGTTTTGCCCGTATAGCTGTCGCAGGTACCGACGATGCGATCACCGCAGATGGCCACGGCGCCGGCCCGCAGTTCCCCCGAGACCAGGTCGAAGAAACGTCCGCCCTTCAGGACGATGTCGGCGCGTTCCCTGCCGGAGCCCTGGTTGATGCGCCGTTCCACTGCGCTTGCCATCACTGTCCACCTTGAAGAATCGAGTACCTTCGCACAACGATAGCAGGCTGCTGACGATTAAATCCAACGCATGCAGTCCATGACAGTCGGTAGCCATGACAGTTGAAATCGCAGACGCACTCTACGAAGCCGCGTTTCTACCGGAAAAATGGCCCTCGGCGCTGGAGCGGGTAGCGGCCGCCGCCAGTTCGACGGGCGGTGCGCTCTTCGTCTTCACGGACGGGGCGCCGGGAAGGGGCAAGGCCGTACCCGCGCTGCAGCCCCTGATGAATGAGTTCCTCGCCGATGACAGCTTGCGGTTTTCCACCGCCGCCTCGCGCATGAGTGCGCTGCAGCCGGCGAGCTTCGTCGATGTCGACAGCTTCCTGACACCGCAGGAGATCGCGGAGGATCCGGCCCGCATCCGCTTGCGCGCTCTCGGTTTCGGCTCCCATGCCTGCGCGGCGATCGCCCTGCCGACAGGCGATGTCGCCATGTATGTCTTCCAGCGTGCCTTGCAGGATGGCGGCTACGGGTCGGAGCATTTCGCCGTCCTCGACGGTCTTCGCCCGGACCTGGCGCGGGCAAGCCTGATGGCGGCGCGGCTCGGGCTGGAACAGGCGCGCGGCACCGTCGACGCGCTCGCCATGATGCGGCTTCCCGCCGCCGTGCTTTCCGGAGGCCGTGTCAAGGCGGCGAACACGCTTTTCGAGCAGCAAGGCTCGATCTTCGTGTCGACGGCCTTCGGCGGCGTGGCGCTTGCCGATATACATAGCGACCCGCTGTTCCAGGAGGCATTGCGTGTTACCGCGTCCGAGCCGCGTGCAAGGTCGCTGCCGGTGCAAGGGACGGCGACGGGGTCCCCGGTCGTCGTGCATGTCCTGCCGCTGAGGCGCGGTGCGCACGATCTCTTCGCCGGCGGCGACCTCCTTGTCGTGGCGACCGCCGTCAGCGCCAGCGCGCTGGTGCCTTCGCCCACAATCCTGACCGGGCTCTTCGATCTGACCCAGGCCGAGGTGAAACTGTCGATGGCCCTTGCCAAGGGGCTCAGCCTGAAGGCTGCGGCGGAGGAGGCCGGCCTGCGCTTCAGCACGGTCCGCACCTACCTCAATCGTATATTCCGCAAGACCGGCACCAACCAGCAAAGCCAGTTGGTCGCACTGCTGAAATCGGCACATCCGCTGCAGCATTGACCACGCATCCTCGGCTTTTCGAAGGCCCAATCCGCCGGGATCATGTGGCTGAAATGCAACGGAACGCATCGAACATAGGGAAAACACCGCAAGAAGCTGCGGCGTTAATCCTTTAGCATCAAATGATGACTTGTCGCCCGGTTCGCGCGGTGGCAGCTTCCCTCGCGCAGTATTGCGTAGGGGTGGGGTATGTTCTTTGCACGAATAGGCGTGCTTCGATCGCGACGCGTGCGCTTATCAGGCCTGTATTCCAACATCGCTTCACGCCACACCCCGAAGACACTTCGCGCTGTCGGGTATAGTTTTGAATTCGTCGGGACGGTCATAGGAAAAGAAGCAGGTCTGGCTCTCCGTCCGGCTTTTCCAATTTGGGCAGAACTTACGATCGGTAGAAACGGCTGACTTCGATGATGCGAAGGCGGCGGGGACTGAGCTTGAACGCATGACGTGTGACAGCCTTTTTTCTAGTTGTAGGCCATTTCCGCACGGTGAGCGGGCGACTGGCGGCGATCCCGAAGGACCGGTTGGCGACGGCGCTCGCC
>JBQCFA010000528.1:0-6930 GCA_051959695.1 Rhizobiaceae bacterium | reverse complement strand
GACGACCGCCTGCGGGCAGGCGGCGAGCGCCTTGAACATCGGCATCGCCGAGCGCACGCCGTGGATGCGGGCTATGTAGCAGGCCGTCGCGACAACGCCGCGCTTGCCGCCGCCGACGATGACCGGCTTGTCCTTCAGTTCCGGGTTGTCGCGCTTCTCCACCGCCGCGTAGAAGGCGTCGCAGTCGATATGCGCCAGGCTCAGACGGTAGAGCTCCGGATGGCCGACGAGGCGTGGGCTGCCGCAACTGACGCAGCGCCGGACCGATTCCCGTTGCGCGGTCAGGCAATCGCGGCAGAAACCGCGATCCGGATCGTTGACAGGAGGCGAGGCGCTTGCGAACATAAGGCGAACGGTTCGGTTGCTTCGGCGATTTGCCGTGCCCCGTTCATACCACAAAGCATGACAAGAGAGAGGGCCGATGGCGATCTCCACGGAACTGCTGACACCGGCGCTTTGGGCGGATTTCGAGGATCTCTTCGGCAAGCAGGGCGCTTGCTACGGATGCTGGTGCATAGCCTTCCGGCTGCCGCCGGCCACGCGCCGGGAGAACAATCACGAACGCAACAAGGACCATATGCGGCGGCGCGTGGAAGAAGGGCCGGCGCCCGGCATCCTTGCCTTCGACGAGGGCAGGGCGGTCGGCTGGATGCAGGTCGGCCCGCGCCACGACGTGCCGCAGTGGAACAACGCAGCGCGCGCTTCCGCCCCGCTCGGCGAAGGTGATGCGTGTGACCCCGGCGTCTGGGCCATCTCTTGTTTCTTCGTGCGCTCCGGCGCACGGGGCAAGGGGCTGACGCACAGGCTGGTCTCCGCGGGCACGGACTATGCCCGGCGCTCGGGGGCACGCTACCTGGAGGCTTGTCCCATGGACCAGTCGAAAAGTTCCCGCTCGACGGGCCTGTTCGTCGGCTCGACGCGGGTATTCGAGAAAGCCGGGTTCGCCAGGATGGCGGAACGCAAGGCCGGCCGGCCGCTCATGCGGCTGGTTCTGGACTAGAAATCCGGCGAAACCGGCGATGGGCGTACGGTATCGGGAGTCAGACCCCAAGCGATTCGGCGATCTTCAGCCGGGCTTCACGCCAGTCTGCCACGATCGTGATTCCCTGCTCGTCGAAGGCCGGAAGCAATACACGCAGGGAATTTTCCGCCATCAGATGAATCAATGCGGCGTCGGGGACGCTTTCCTTGACCGACAGGAGGTTGCGAGGCTGATCGTCGACGAAGGCGACCGGGCGACCTCCGTCGCCGCGCAGCATGGCGACCGCCGGACCTTTCGGCATCTCCGTCGTCAGCAGGGGGTAGGGCAGGCCGAGCCTGTCGAGATGCGCGCGACGGGTGTCGCGATGGCGATGCGGCATCGCCGTCAGGAGGACGATTTCTACCCTGTGGTGGAAAGAGGCAAGCGCCTCGGCCGCGCCTTTCGTCACCTCCTGCCAGTCGCCCTGGACAGCGAAGAAGGAATCGATCGCGGCGGAAACGCGTTCGGTCGGCGCAGGCTCGCTCGTCGCCAGGTCAATGACATTGCCTTGCAGGCGGAATGTCTCGAGCCTCAGTTCGAGTCCAAGCGTCGCGAGGTAACGCGGAAACGGGCGGATGAACTCGAGGACCACGTCATCGACGTCGAGCACCAGGAGCGGCCTGTCGTCGAACGCCAATTCTGCAATCTGCCGAACGGTTTCCGGGTCGTCGCTCATGTCGAGGCTTCGAACCGGTCGTCTCCATTCGGGAGGTCGCGCCGAGCCGCCGCCAGCAAGGACGGGTCCGTGCCGGTTTCGGTCGCGAAGCGCATCAGGCTCGGCTCGTGCGCCAGCAGGAAATCGAGCACGCCGGCGAGGAAGCCGGGCTCGCGCGCCGCCTGTCTGATCGAGGTCGCCTCGATGCCGGTGATCGCCAGGAAACGCGGAAGCAGTTCGGCATCGCCGGCGATGAAGCCCAGCGCCGATATGGCGATCGATTCGGCTTCGGCGCCGGAATGGCCGGATGCTGCCATCAATTAATTCCTTGCTGGCGGACGAACGGGAAAGTGTTCGAAAGATTCTATACATCGCCAGCATAGATGATCCAAATCCTCGCATTTCCGAATGGGGGTTTGCGTTTCGTCAATCAAATTGCGCTAGTGAAAACAAAGGGACTCGGCCTTGCCGAAGGATGCGCGGTCCGTGGCATCCGGGATGCGGAGCCGCAGCGGGACGGGAAGAATGCCCAAGAAGGTTATGATCGTCGAAGACAACGAGCTCAACATGAAGCTCTTTCGCGATTTGATCGAAGCCAGCGGCTACGAAACCGTTCGGACACGCAACGGGCTGGAGGCGCTCGACCTCGCCCGTGCCCATCGACCGGACCTCATCCTGATGGACATCCAGCTACCGGAGGTCTCCGGACTGGAGGTGACGAAATGGCTGAAGGAGGACGAGGAATTGCGTGCGATCCCCATCATCGCCGTCACCGCCTTTGCCATGAAGGGCGACGAGGAGCGCATCCGGCAGGGAGGGTGTGAAGCCTATATCTCGAAGCCGATCTCGGTCACCAAATTCATCGAGACGATCAAGTCCTATCTGGGCGACGCATGACGCCCGTTGAAAGGCCCCCGACATGACCGCCCGCATTCTTGTCGTCGATGATATCCCGGCCAACGTGAAGCTCCTGGAAGTCAGGCTGCTGGCGGAGTATTTCGAGGTGCTGACGGCATCGAACGGCGCCGACGCGCTCGAAATCTGCGAGACGGGCAAGATCGACGTCGTGCTGCTCGACATCATGATGCCGGGCATGGACGGTTTCGAGGTGTGCCGGCGCCTCAAGCTCGATCCCGCCACCGCGCACATTCCCGTGGTGATGGTGACGGCGCTCGATCAGGTGGCCGATCGCATCCGCGGGCTCGAGGCCGGCGCCGACGATTTCCTGACCAAGCCGGTGAACGATCTGCAGCTGATGACGCGGGTGAAGAGCCTGGTCAGGCTGAAGACGCTGACGGACGAATTGCGCCTGCGCGCTTCCACCACCCGCAATATCGGCATCGAGGAGATGCTCGCGCGGAGGGAGCCCGACGCGGTTCTGCCGAAAGTGCTGCTCGTCGACGAGAGGCCGGCCTCCGTAGAGCATCTCAGGAACATGCTCGGCCCACATTTCCAGATCGATGCGGTCGCCGACCCGCACAAGGGCTTCTTCGACGCGGCCGAGGGCGACTACGATTGCGTCGTGGTCTGCACGGGCTTCAAGGATTTCGATCCGCTGCGCCTGTGCTCGCAGCTCCGCTCGCTCGACCGCACCCGCTTCCTGCCGATCGTGCTGGTGGCCAGCGAAGGCGAGGACGATCGCATCCTGCGCGGCCTGGAACTCGGCATCAACGACTACCTCGTCCGTCCGCTCGAACAGCAGGAGCTGACTGCTCGTCTGAAGACCCAAGCGCGGCGCAAGCGTTACAACGACCAACTCCGCGCCAGCGTGACCGAGACGATGGAGATGGCCGTCATCGACGGCCTGACGGGGCTGCACAATCGCCGCTACCTCGACAGTCACCTGACGACGCTCTTCGACCGCTCGGTCACGCGCCGCAGGCCCTTGTCGGTGATGATCACGGACATCGACCACTTCAAGGCCGTCAACGACAAATGGGGCCATGACGGGGGCGACCGCATCCTGCGTGAATTCGCCTCCCGGCTGCGGAAGAATGTCCGCGGCATAGATCTCGCCTGCCGCTACGGCGGCGAGGAGTTCGTCGTGGTGATGCCCGACACCGAGGCGCAGATCGCCGAGAAAGTGGCGGAGCGCATCCGTGCGGAGATTGCCGGGTCGCCTTTCGTGGTGACGGCGGACGGAGCGGCGATCGAAGTGACGGTGAGCGTCGGCGTGTCTTCGCTCAAGCCCTATGCCGACGGGGTCGAGGCGCTGATGAAGCGCGCCGACGTGGCTCTGTATGAGGCGAAGTCGGGCGGCCGCAACCGTGTCGTGGCCAAGGCCGCCTGACGCGGCACGCCTTTCCTAGGCCATAAATTTACCTTGTTCGCAGTGACTTCTTGGCTTTGGTTAAGAAACTATTGATTTCCAAGGCGTCTTGCGCGAGTGTCGCCTTGGGAATGTAAGGGGTGGCGCTACGAGGCTGATTTCGGCCGTCCCTTAGCTATACCCCATGATGCTCAGGTCCGCCGCATCTCCTGGGTTCCGTGGGGTCGGCCGGCCGGCGCTGGCGCAAAGTGGCCTCCTCGTACCGCTGCCAGATCGCCGACCGGCCCCTTCTTTCCTGCCAGAAGCCTCGTCTCCTTTGCAGAGCCGACCCAGGCAAGTGCGCGTCCCAGGCGCTCGCCGTCCGCCGGGCGACTTTGCTCCTGGACCACACGGTAGGGAAAAATCCGTCCTTGAAAGCCGAAGCTGCGGTTTCTAGGGTCGGCTGCCAGGAAAAGAAGGAAAATCGATGTTTCGCTCGGTCGTCGACGCCATTGGCAATACGCCGCTCATTCGCCTCAGGCGCGCTTCGGAAGAAACGGGCTGCGAGATCCTTGGCAAGGCGGAATTCATGAATCCCGGCCAGTCCGTGAAGGATAGGGCGGGCCTCTTCATCATCCGGGATGCCGAGGAGAAGGGTCTCCTCGAGCCCGGCGGCGTGATCGTCGAGGGAACGGCGGGGAATACCGGCATCGGCCTTACCGTCGTCGCCAAGGCGCTCGGCTACCGCACCGTCATCGTCATTCCGGAGACGCAGAGCCAGGAAAAGAAGGACGCGCTGCGCCTGCTCGGCGCGGAACTCTTGGAAGTGCCGGCAGTCCCCTACAAGAACTCGAACAACTATATAAAGATCTCCGGGCGGCTCGCAGGGCGGCTGGGGAAATCCGAAGCGCACGGAGCTATTTGGGCCAACCAGTTTGACAATGTCGCGAACAAATACGGCCATATTCGCACGACTGCGCCGGAAATCTGGAAGCAGACTGGCGGCAAGCTCGACGGATTCGTCTCGGCGGTCGGCACCGGCGGAACGCTTGCCGGTGTCGCCGAGGGGCTGCGCCAGCATGACAGGGATGTGAAGATCGCGCTCGCCGACCCAATGGGCGCGGCGCTCTACAGCTTCTACACTTCCGGCGAACTGAAATCGGAAGGAAACTCTATCACGGAAGGTATCGGCCAAGGCCGCATCACCGCCAATTTGGAGGGATTCGAGCCGGATTTCGCCTACCAGATACCGGATGCCGAGGCCCTGCCGATCATCTTCGACCTCGTGCAGGAGGAGGGGCTTTGCCTCGGCGGCTCGACTGGCATTAACATCGCCGGCGCCATACGCCTGGCGAGGGAGCTCGGCCCCGGCCATACGATCGTGACGATCCTTTGCGACTACGGCATGCGCTATCAGTCCAAGCTCTTCAATCCAGCGTTCCTGCGCGGCAAGGACCTGCCTGTACCGGAGTGGATGGAAAAGGTGCCGGCGATCACAGTGCCGTTCGAAGAGGTGGCCTGATGGCCTTCAGGACCGAAGCCGTCTTCCGCGACGATGCCTACAGGAAGGCGGACGAGGCCAAGGTCGTCGCGATCAATGAACGCGGGGGTATCGTTCTCGATCGCACCATCTTCTATGCCACCTCGGGAGGCCAGCCGGGCGACACCGGATTTCTCCTGCGCTCCGACGGGGCGAAGATTCCGGTGGAAGCCACGATCACCGGCGAGAACAAGGACGAGATCATTCATCTCCCAGGCGCTGGCGCGCCGCTTCCGGAGGTCGGCGAGACACTCGGCCTTTCCATCGATTGGTCGCGCCGTTTGAAGCTGATGCGCATGCACACGGCCTGTCATCTCCTGACTGTCATCTGTCCCTATCCGATCACCGGCGCGGCCGTCGGCGAAGAGGAAAGCCGGGTCGACTTCGACATGCCGGGCGCGGACCTGACCAGGGAAGAAGCGAGCGCCCGGCTCATGGAACTCGTCACGGCGGATCATCCCGTCTTCAAGCGCTGGATTACCGATGGGGAGCTCGCCGCAAATCCGGCCCTTGTGAAATCGAAGAATGTCCGCCCGCCGGTCGGCACTGGGCGTATCCGATTGGTCTGTATCGGTGAGGGCGAGTCGATCGATAGCCAGCCCTGCGGCGGCACGCATGTAGCGGCGACCGGCGAGGTCGGCGAGATACATATTGGCAAGATCGAGAAGAAGGGCCGCGAGAACAGGCGTTTCCGCATCCGCTTCGGGCCGGCGCCGGCCGCTTGATCGCGTCGTTCAGGGCGCCACTTTTTCGATGTCGTCTATCAGGATGGTACCATGCCCGAGACAAATCCCTTCTTCGTCACGCCGGAATGGCTGCAGGAGCGGCTTGGGCAGCCAGGCCTCAAGATCGTGGACGGTTCCTGGTATCTGCCCGCACAGAAGCGTGACCCTAGGCGGGAGTATGACAGCGGCCATATTCCTGGCGCCGTCTTCTTCGATCAGGACGAGGTGGTCGACCCGGAGTCGAGCCTGCCCCACGCATTGCCCTCTCCGGAGGTCTTTGCTCGGTTCGCCGGCGCCATGGGCATAGGCGCCGACGATACGGTTGTCGTTTATGACGGACCCGGCGTATTCACCGCGCCGCGCGTCTGGTGGATGTTCCGTGTCATGGGCGCGAGAAACGTCTTCATCCTTGAAGGCGGTGGAGATGGCTGGAAATCCGCCGGTCGGCCGGTGACCGACGAGCCTACCAGGATCGCGCCGAACGTCTTCGATGCCAGGTTCGATGCGGCCAGGGTGGCTTCGCTGGACGAGATGCGACGGATTGTGGAATCCGGGTCGGCCGAGATCGCCGACGCTCGTCCCTCCGGGCGGTTCACCGGGGCCGATCCGGAGCCGCGCGCCGGCATTCGCAGCGGCCATATTCCCGGCGCGCACAGCGTGCCGGCGCGTTAGCTCGTCAAAGACGGCAGAAGTTTGCCGTGGGACAATCTCAGGCAGCAATTCGAGGAGGCCGGCCTCCAC
>JBQCFA010000527.1:0-10943 GCA_051959695.1 Rhizobiaceae bacterium | reverse complement strand
GATCGGCAGGCGCTTCTCCGCTCGGCGTTGCGACACGGAGCGATGGAGTTGCAGGACGTGATCCGAGCCATCCCGTACTCGAGCTACGATCGGCGCATCGGCGCTTTCGCCAAGGCGGCCTTGATCTACCCGGCCGCGGTTCAGTTGATGACGCTTCTTCTCATCGATCGGGATCCAAGATTGCATTTTATGCCGCTTCGCGGGCTGATGATGCAGAGTTTTGAGCGTGACGTCCGGGAGGGGCGCCTTTCGGCAGATGCTGACTTCGAGGCCTTGTTGGGCCTGCAGAATTCGCTGGTCTACGGCTATGTTCTGTTCCGCGATGGAATGGCGCGTCAGATGGGAGCGCAGCGCAGCGTACTCGACAAACGATTTCGACGATTTGTTTCCACGGTCGGCCGACGGGCTGCCCTGGTCGATTGGTCGGCGTCGCCCCGGCCCATGCCGCCCTTGCTTCCGCGGCCAAAAGTGTCAGGCGACGCTGGCACGCGGAAGGCGCTGGCCACCGCCACAATCGATCTGCTGGACGAGCAAGGCATTCTCGCCGGCGTAAACCTCAGCACGGTCGCGACGCGCGCCGGTGTCCATCGGGGTCTGGTGTATCATCATTTCGGCTCTCGCCGCGAACTGCTGCTGGCGGCGCTGCAAATGTATCTTCCGGCCGCAAGTCCGATCACGAGCGATGGCGGCGTCCCTGGGGACCGGCTGTATTCCGCCGGCATACGGGACGATCGTCCGGCACGGCTAATGGCGTTACTGGCGCTCGACGGGGATGATACATACTCGCCCTTTGGCGAGGTCGTCGGCCGAAGGAAGCCGACGATCCTCCAGATGGCCGGAGTGTGCCTCGCGCTCGGACACGCATTGTACCGCCAGCCTTTTGCTCAAGAGATGAAGGTTCGCCAGAAGCGATGGGACGAGCGCGTGTTTTCGGCGTGGTCGCGCATCGCCTCCCAATAGGCCGGGGACTTAAATTCTCAGCGTCGTTCCGGCGGATTGACGTTTCGTCAATCGCCGTTGACATTTCGTCAATATCGTAGATGATCGACTGGATTCATGTTCGGATCGGGGAGGAACCATGAGACCGAGTCAGTCGAATTTTTGGAAGGGGATGCTCGCCGCCGCGCTTGCAACCGTCGCGGCGTGCGCGTTGGCCACGACGGCGGCTGCGGCCTCGGACACCGGCCCGTCTGGAGGGCCCGCGACTATCAGGATCGGCATCTATCCCGGGAACACCAGCAGCAGCACATGGGTGATAGCGGACCAGAAGGGGTTTTTCGCGCGTGAAGGACTGAAGGCAAAATTCGTCAATTTCGCTAACGGACCGGCGCTGGCGGCGGCGGTCGTCTCGGGTAGCGTCGACGTAGCCTATGGCGCGTCCGCGGTCAGCTTCGACGTAGCCAGACAGTCGTCCAAGCTGGTGGTGCTTGGAGATTTCGCTGAATATATCAACTGGTACATCGTTGTCGCCAAGGACAAAGCCACAAGTTCGGTGGATGCCGGCTTCCCCAATAATGTCAAATCATTGAAGGGGCTGAAGATTGGCGTCGCGGGTCTGGGCGGCGTGGCAAACAAGTTCGTGCTTGCGGTACTGGAGTCAGCCGGGGTGTCTCCGAACGACGTGACGATGATTGCTGTCGGCGCCCAGAATACCGCGATTCCCGCGTTGAAGAACGGCCGCGTCGATGCGCTGGCGGCGATTGCGTCGCCGCAGGACCTGCAGCAACAAGGTGTGGACTCTGTGCTCGTTGTTGACGCGGGGCGGAAAGGCAATGCCGGACCCAATGCCACCGATGCGATAGGGATATTCGACACGTCTTCACGGGATTTCATGGAGAAGGACCCGGCCACGCTCAACAAATATTGCAAGGCGATGATCGCGACGGTGGCATGGGAAAAAGACCCAGCGAACTTCGATGAGGTGTCGCAGATCGTGGCGAAGCAGATCCATCTCCCTGTTTCGATGGCGGCTGAACAGATGAAACACGACCTCGTCTCGTACACCAGCGACGTATCGGAGGCGGTATGGAAAGCACAGCCGGCATGGATTACAGGCACCGGCAACATTCCGTCTTTTCAAGACACCACATTCGCCTCCTGCGGACGTTAACGGCGAGGGGACGGGCAGCCAAAGCGGGTTGCGAGGACATTGAGTACCGGGAAAGTCGCCTCCAAGGCAGGAAAGGAGAGCGGCGGCGCTACTCGGGCGCCGCTGCGGAACGCGTTACATTCGCGATCGATCCTACTGTCCTGGCAATTGCTGGTCATCATAGTATGGCTTGGACTCTGGCAACTCGTGGTGTCGCTGAATCTGGTTGACCCGATCATCGCGAAATCCCCTGGCCAGGTATTCTCCTTCCTGTGGGGATCATGGGTGTCCGGCGAATTGTGGCACAACACGCTTGCCACCATGCAAGCCGTCTTCATCGCGTTCGTGCTCGCCTCGGTGGTCGGTGTCGTACTCGGCATCACCCTCGGCCTGCTGAGCGGTGTCGAGCGGGTTCTGACGCCCTTCCTTGATGCAGCCAACGCAATGCCGAGGATCGCGCTTGCCCCGGTATTCATCGTGGCGTTGGGCATTGGTATCGCAGCCAAAATCGCCCTCGCATTCAGCATTGTGGTGTTCGTCGTGGTTTCCGCAGCGCAGTCGGGCGTGCGGAGCGCTGATCCGGAGATCCTTCGCATGTCGGCGGTATTCGGCATCACCAAGCCGCAATTGTTCTACAAGGTGCTTCTCCCCGTCTCCGTCCCGGCAATCTTCTCGGGCCTGCGGCTCGGCCTCGTATACGCATTGCTGGGCGTCATCGGCTCCGAGATCATCGCCTCTCAAGAGGGCCTGGGACAACTGATTTCATTGTATTCGGGGGAATTCCGGATGGATGCAGTGTACGGAATTCTGATCGTGCTCGCTATCCTTGCAAGCATTCTGAATATGGCGACGGCGGCTGCGGAGCGATGGTTGCTGCGCTGGCGGGCTCCCGATCTGTGAGCAGCCAGGGTCCGGAGAACCATAGATGACCGAGCAACCTGGAATGGCTGCCAGCTCGTCTGGCTGTTCAGGTGAACTGGCAGTCTCCTTGAAGGGGCTTTCGGTGACCTTCACGCAATCGGACGGCGCCCGCCATGAGGTGTTGCGTGGGCTCGATCTGGAGGTGCCGCGCGGGCAATTCATCGCGCTTGTGGGCCGATCGGGCGGGGGCAAGACCACCATCCTCAACGTGCTGACCGGATTGGTGCCCCAAACGTCCGGCGACGCCATCGTGCTCGGCCTGCGCCCTGCCGACGCTCGCTCCCGCATCGGGTTCGTGCCCGCGCGGGACGCCCTGCTGCCATGGCGAAGTGCATTGCGCAATGTTGAGTTCGGGCTTGAGCTACGCGGCGTACCCCGTGCCGAGAGGAGGCGCATCGCCTCCCGTTATCTGACATTGGTGGGACTTGCCGACGCCGGCCACCGCTGGCCGTGGCAGCTATCGCAAGGGATGCGGCAGCGCGTCGCTCTGGTCCGCGCGTGGGCCGTCGAGCCCGAATTGCTCCTGATGGACGAGCCATTTGCGGCATTGGATGCCGACACCCGCCAAAGCGTCCGAGCGAAGTTCAGAGCCCTCCTGCAGGATGGCCCGCCCCGCACTGTTGTGTTCGTTACCCACGATCTGGACGAAGCGGTCCTCATGGCGGATCGCGTGGCCGTGCTCAGTGGGGGGAGAATTGCCGCCGACACCATGGTTCCGCCGCGTGACGGCGACGACGCGACGTCGGATGAATTGACGGGCACCCATCTGACGTTGCTGCGCTACCTGCGCAATGCGCTGCGTGAGGAAAGGGGCGATTAGATGCACCGTATGGGCATGACGCGCAGGACTGTGAAAAGCGCATGAATGTGCGGTCACTCCTGTGCAGAAGTCGAAAAACGCCACCTGAACTGCCCCAGGGCCGTGCCGGCTTTGGTCCGCCCGTTGCAGCTCGAGCCGGGGTGGAGCGCGGGAAGCGCGAGGAGATGAGAATTTGTCGGAACCGGTGAATGCGGATACCCGGGTGACTGCGGAGCGTCGCGGCGCCGTGCTGCTTGTGCGACTCGACGGTGAAGCGACCCGCAATGCACTGGGGCCCACCGTGTACGAGGACGTGCGGAGCCACATTGTCCATGCGGGGACGGAGCCTGGCGTCGGCGCCGTCGTAATCACCGGATCCGGCCCCTTTTTCTCATCCGGCGGCAATGTCAGCTCGCTCCTGAACAGTGCGAAAGAAACTCTCTCAAACGCCAGCTCGAACACCGACAAGCTCCATGCGATGATCATGTCGATCGTCGAATGCGGCAAGCCGGTGATCGCGGCTGTCGAGGGTGGAGCAGCGGGGGCCGGTTTCGCTCTTGCGCTGGCATGCGACGTGATCATCGCGAGCGAAAGGGCGAACTTCACCGCCTCCTATGTTCGCGTCGGTCTCAGTCCCGATGGCGGCATGACGCATTTCCTGCGGACGGCTCTGCCGCGCCAACTGGTCCTGGAGATCTGCATGCTTGGCCAGCGGGTGCCCGCGACCCGTCTGGCGGCAGCGGGGCTCGTCAATCGGATTACTGAGGAAGGAGGCGCGTTGAGAGCCGCGCTTGAACTCGGCGGCGAGCTGTCGGAGGGACCGTCCGAAGCAATCGCCAACATCAAGCGACTGATCAACGCCGCGCCAGGCAATGACCTGCCCACCCATCTCGAGGTGGAAGCTCGCGCAATAAATCTCGCACGCTTCGGAGCGGAGGCGAAGGAGGGGCTGTCGGCATTCCTGGAAAGGCGGCGGCCGCGATATCACAGCAATGGCTGAGATTTCAGCACGTGAGGAGGAAAGATGGACGAGGAAGGTAGCGGACCGCTCAAGGGCCTGCGCATCCTGGATATTGCGACGATTATCGCCGGTCCGATGGCGGCCTCGCTTCTGGCCGATTTCGGCGCCGACGTCATCAAGCTGGAACTGCCTGGAACCGGTGATGGAATGCGCGGCTTTCCGCCGTTCAGGGACGGGAAGCCATTGTGGTGGAAGGTCACCAATCGCGGCAAGCGTTTCGGCACCCTGGACCTGCGGAAGCCCGAGGGTCGGGACGTGCTGCTGCGCATGATCCCCGAGATGGACGTGCTCATTGAGAACTTCCGCCCTGGTACCCTCGATCGCTGGGGCCTCGACATCGAGACGCTGTGGAAAGCAAATCCGCGCCTTGTCGTTCTGAGGTTGAGCGGCTTCGGGCAGGATGGTCCGCACGCAACCGATTCCGGCCTTGCCCGCATCTTCGAGGCCATGGGCGGGCTAACGGGCATAACAGGCGCCAGGGACCAGCCCCCCATGCACACGGGTTATCCGATCGGTGATCCCATTGGTGGTCTCTTCGGTGCGTTTTCCATCCTGGCCGCGCTCTGGGGTGTCGCCAAGGACGGTCGGCAACGCGGCGAGGAAATCGATCTGTCGCTGACGGAGGCACTCTTCCGCACGATCGAGGTGCTTGCCATCGAATACGACCAACTCGGTGCGGTTCGGCAACGCAGCGGAAATTTGAATCTCTACTCGGCGCCTTCCAATGTCTACGTCACCTCGGACAAGCGATATGTGACCCTCGCCGGCAGTACCAATCGCACGTTCTCCAACAACGCCCGCGCCATCGATCGGGCCGATCTCTTGGATGATCCGCGCTTTGCCACCAACGCGGATCGCGTGGCACATACCGAAGAACTCGACCGGATCTTCGCGGATTGGATCGCCGCGCACACTCAAACTGAGGTGGTCGACGCTTTCCGGGCCACCAACGGCACACTCGGCCCAATCTATTCGATCGATCAGATATTCCAGGATCCTCAATTCACCGCCCGCGGGGCCTTGGCTGAAGTGCCCGATGAGGATTTCGGAACGGTGCGCATGCAGGGCCTCGTGCCACGGTTCCTGAATAATCCCGGGAAAATCAGGTGGACGGCAAAGAGCCTGGCTGCCGATAACGAATATATCTATCGGGACGTGTTCGGTTTCGATGATGGCGAGATCGCGAATCTGGAGGCCAAAGGCATCATATGACACGTGCCAACGGCGCCGCTGTCAAAAGCACCCAGATGGCCGCCGCCCCGTGATGTTGCCTGCTGAGCGCATTATCGAATTTGTGCATTGACCGGACAATCGAATTTGAGGCGCACGCTACGCCAAGCCCGCAAGAGTCGGGCGCGCGACCAATGTCTGCCGATCTTCAATATCACATATTCTGATATAGTTCAGATAATCCGTTGACATGGACTGTGGTCTCGCGGAAGATGCCCGACCTAGCGGCCTGCCCCTGAGAGCGGTCGCAACGGGAGGATACGGCATGTTATCGAGGAGAACATTCATTCTGCTCGCGGGGACCGCCCTTGCAAGCAGAAAGGCCTATGCACAGGCGCAAGTCCCCACATCGGATATTCCACGCGACCAACTCCTTATCCTCGAGAATCCGGAGGGCACCATCAAGAACGCCGGATGGTTCAACATCTGGGCCATCAACGCCGGAGGCCAGTCGACTGGCCTGCATCAGCAGGCGATGGACACGTTCTGGTACATCGACGCCGACCACGGGATCGACGGTGTGTGGGACAATTCGCTTGCTTCGGAAAAACCCAAATATAACTCCGATTTCAGCGAAATGACCGTGAAGCTGAGACAGGGCATCTTCTGGAGCGATGGCGTCGAGTTCACGGCCGATGACGTGGTTTATACGATCGAAACGCATCTGAAGACGAAAGGCCTGCGCTGGAGCGCTCCCGTCCAGGTCAATGTCGCGTCGATCGAGAAGAAGGGCCCGACCGAGGTCCTCTTCAAGCTGAAGAAGCCGAATTCGCGGTTCCATGCGCTGTTCACCGTGCGCTGGAACGCCATGTGGATGATGCCGAAGCACGTCTTCGAGAAGGCGGACGACGTGCTCAAGTTCGATTTCAATCCGCCGGTCTCGCTCGGAGCCTACAAGCTGAAGAATTTCGACCCGGGCGGCAAGTGGTTCATCTGGCAGAAGCGCGATGACTGGAAACGCACCACCGTCGCGCGTTTCGGCGAACCGGGCCCCGGCTATCTGGCTTACATCGATCCGGGACCGCCGGAGAAGCGGGTGATCGAACAGCGCAACCACCAGCTCGACGTCATTCATGACACCTCGCCGGAAGGCATGTTCACACTCGCAAAGGAATCGCCTTCGTCGACGAGCTGGTTCAAGGGCTTTCCCTACGCCCACCCGGACCCGACGCTGCCGGCCGTCATCTTCAACCACCAGATCGAGAAGTTCCAGAACAAGGACGTGCGCTGGGCGCTGGCCTTGCTGATAGACATCAAGGCGGTCGACATGGCCTCCTATCGCGGGGCGGCGACGATCTCGGCAATCGGCGTTCCCCCGACCGGGTTGTACCCGAAATACTATTTCGACCCGATGGAGAAATGGCTGACGGAGTTCGAGGTCGACACGGGCAAACGCAAGATCAAGCCCTACGATCCAACCATGGGTAAGCAGATCGCCGACATGCTTCGCCCCTCCATGGGAGACAAGATACCGTCAAAACCGGAGGAAATCGCCACTGCCATCGGACGCGGCTGGTGGAAGCGGGACGACCAGGCGGCAACCGAGCTACTGGAAAAGGCCGGCTTCACCAAGAAGGGAAGCGAATGGTACCAGCCGGACGGCAAGCGTTTCTCCGTCAAGGTGATGGTCGAGGGAGACCTGCGGCCGGTGATGACCCGTGCGGGATCGCTGATCGTCCAGCTTTGGCGGCAATTCGGCATCGATGCCCAGATCGACGTCGCCCAGGGAACCCTGCTCGATCGCCGCGGAGCCGGCGATTTCGAGACCTTCATCGGCTGGAGCGTCGAGACCTGGGGCGGTCACCCGGACCTCTCCTTCTTCCTCGATAGCTGGCATTCCCAGTTCGTCGCCGAGCCCGGCAAGGTGCAGCCGCCGCGCAACTGGCAGCGCTGGAAGGAGCCGCGTCTCGACAAGATCATCGAGGAGATCAGGACGATCGACTTCGACGATCCGCGCGGTATCGAACTGGGGCTCGAATACCTCAAGCTCGCGGCCCAGGAGATGCCGACCATTCCGTTGATGTCCTATAACGTGTTCACCGTCATGGACACCACCTACTGGAAGGGCTTCCCGAGCGCTGAGAAAGCTCCCTACACCGACCCGGTGCCAAACTGGGGGAACACCAAGTACATGATGGTGAAGCTCAAATCAGCGAAGGCAGGCTGAGAGCCGGCCTGCCCATCCTCCCGATGGCGGGACGTGCTCACGCGTCCCGCCACAGGACAGCCAACGGAACCAATCCGGACGCCTGATGCGAGCTTACGCAATCCATGTCTTCAAGCGCCTGGGCCAGTTCATCCTGGTTGTCTACATCGGCATCACGATCACGTTCTTCATCACGCATCTGACGCCGATTGACCCGGTCGAACACGCCGTGGCGCAGGTCAGCTCCTTCGGCTTTTCGAGCCCGGCATCGATCGAGCTCCTGCGCAAGTCCCTGAAGGAGATGTATGGCCTCGGCGACAATTTGTGGGTCCAATATCTCCGTTTCCTGAAACGGGTTGCAGTCCTCGATTTCGGTCCGTCGCTGTCGGCCTTTCCGACACCCGTAGGGGTGCTGATCGCGCGTGCCCTCCCCTGGACGATCGGCCTTCTGACGATCTCGACGCTGCTCAGCTGGTTCCTCGGCAACATCCTGGGCGGGCTCGCGGGTTACTATCGCAAGAACCGCCTCCTCAGGCTGGTCGGCGTGATCACGATGGGCGTGCATCCCATACCCTACTACATCGTCGCCTTCGTCCTCCTGATCGTCTTCACCTTTCTCCTGCCGATCCTGCCGAGCGGCGGCGGCTACGAGATGAACCTCAATCCAGGCCTCAACCTGCGCTTCATTGGAAGTGTCCTCATGCACTCCATTCTGCCGGCCTTCTCGCTGATCCTCGTCGGGCTCGGCAGCTGGTACATGGGCATGCGCGCGCTGGTATCCAACATCGTCACCGACGACTACGTCGTCTATGCCGAACTGGCCGGCGTACCGCGTGGCCGCATCCTCACCTCCTACGTGATGCGCAACGCCTTCATGCCGCAGATCACCGGCCTCGCGATCTCGATCGGCTCGATCTTCAACGGAGCCATCATCACCGAATATGTCTTCGGCTATCCCGGCATCGGCCGCCTGCTGATCGATGCGGTTCACGCGGCCGACTACTCGCTCGTGCTCGGGATCGCCACGATTTCGATCATTTCGGTCTCGGTCGCCGTCTTCCTGATCGATATCATCTACCCGCTGATCGATCCCCGCGTGCAGGTGAATTCATGATCAGGACCGTGAGGGATCTCTTCCGGTACAATGGCGAGTTCGCCGTCGGCGCCATCCTCATGCTGGTGGTGCTCGCCATGTCACTGGCATCGTACTTCTCGCCCTATTCGCCGATCGATGCCTACACGGTCCCGATGGACGTCCCGCCATCGGAACCGTACTGGTTCGGCACGAATTCCCGTGGCCAGGACGTCTTCTGGCAGCTCACCTTTGCGCTGCGGAACACGCTGGCCTTCGGCTTCGTCGTCGCTTTCATCAGCCGCCTGCTCTCGCTCGCCATCGGTCTCATCTCAGGCTATGTCGGGGGCGCGGTCGATCGCGTCCTGATGTCGATCAATGACACCTTCATCGTCATTCCGCTTTTTCCGCTACTCGTCCTGCTCTACTTCGTCCTGCGCGAGGACATGACGTGGTTCATGCTCGCCCTGATCATGGCCTGCCTCGGCTGGGCCTATGACGCCCGGCTCATCCGTTCGGTAATGATCAGCTTGAGGACGCGCGAGTTCACGAACGCCAGCATCTTCTCGGGCATGTCGACGCCTCGCATCGTGACCGAGGAGCATTTGCCCTACGTGCTGCCGATCGTCTTCTCGACCTTCATGAACAACATGAACTGGTCGATCGGCCTCGAGGTGACCCTTGCGGTGCTCGGCTTCACCGACGTGAATACCCCGACGATCGGCGGCATGATCTTCTGGGCAAACCAGCACAGCGCCATGGTCTCGGGGGTATGGTGGTGGTACCTCTTCCCGACCCTCTTCGTCACGCTCACCTTCATCGGCCTCTTCCTGCTGTCGATCTCGATGAACGAGTATATCGACCCGCGCAGCAGGCTGAGCCGCATGGGTAACGGCTGATGTCGCGCGCTCCGGCAAAACGCCCTTCCAACGAACCGGCGGCCGATGACGCGGTCTTGCGGACCGAGGATCTGCGCGCCTATTACCAGATGAGCTATTTCGGCATCGAGCGCGAGGTCCGTGCCGTCGATTCGATCAGCATGCAGGTCCGGAAGAACGAGATCTACGGGCTGGCCGGCGAGTCCAGTTGCGGCAAGACGAGTTTCATCAAGACCATCGCAGCCGCGATCCAGCCGCCTCTCAACGTGGTCGGCGGCTCGGTCCGCTACAATTTTCTCGACCGCGACATCTATGCGCTCACGCCCGATGAGCGCGACGCCATCCGTTGGCGGCATCTGTCCTACATCATGCAGGGATCGATGAGCGTCCTGAACCCGGTCCGCCGCGTCCAGCGCACCTTCGAGGACTTCGCTCTCCGGCACATGAACCTCCCCAAGGGCGCCTTCCTGGACGCGGTCAGGACCCACCTATCGCGCCTGCGGCTCCCCGCCGATATTCTCCGGGCCTACCCGCACGAACTCTCGGGCGGCATGCGCCAGCGCGTCTGCATCGCGCTGGCGACGGTCTGCCGACCGGAATTCATCATCGCGGACGAGCCGACAACCGCGCTGGATGTGGTCGTCCAGAAGGACGTCCTGACCATGATCCGGGAGACGCAGCGCGAGTTCGGCTCCTCCATGATTTTCGTCACGCACGATCTGACCGTGCACGCCAACATCGCCGATCGTCTCGGCATCATGTATGCCGGCCGCCTCGTCGAGGAGGG
>JBQCFA010000526.1:0-6444 GCA_051959695.1 Rhizobiaceae bacterium | reverse complement strand
TGCGGATCGGTGCGCGCGATCACGGCACGCGCCGGTCGGTCGTAGGGATTTTCCGGCAAATGCGGCATTTCCGCCGGGATATAGACCATGTCACCCGCCGCCACCTCCATTGCTTGTTCAAGCTTTTGCCCGAACCACATGCGTGCCTTGCCTTCCAGCACATAGATCGCCGTCTCGTGCTTTTCGTGTTTGTGGGCCTTCGCCCGTCCGCCCGGGGGAATCGTCAGGAGATGCATGCAGATGTGGGTGGAGCCCACGGTCTCTTGCGCGATGCCTTCAAAATAGCGAAAACCCTGCTTTCCTTCGAAAGTGCCTTCGGTGCGCCCCAGCCTGCAGGTCGGGTCTGTTGACGTCGGCATGTAAGAACCTCAGTCTTTCGGCCGGCCGCCCGCAGTCTACAAGCGCCGGATCAGTTTGGAGCCTCGATCGATGAATGTCAGCGCAGCCGCTGCAAGCGCCGGAAACGTTGCGCGCGGGGCCGCGACTGTGTCAAGCGGCGCGTCCGTCGTTTCGGCACGCTCGCTTTCCCTGACCTTCGACACCAATGACGGGCCGGTCAACGCGCTTTCGAACATTGATCTCGATGTCGGCAAGGGCGAATTCGTCTCCTTCATCGGGCCCTCGGGCTGCGGCAAGACGACATTCCTGCGCGTCATCGCCGACCTGGAGAAGCCGACTTCGGGCACGATCAGCGTCAACGGCATGACACCGGAACAGGCGCGCGAGAAGCGCGCCTATGGCTACGTCTTCCAGGCGGCCGGGCTTTTCCCGTGGCGCACGATCGAGCGCAACGTCACCCTGCCGCTCGAGATCATGGGCTATCCGAGGGCCGAGCAGGCGGAACGCGTTCGTCGTACGCTGGAACTCGTCAATCTTACCGGCTTCGAGAAAAAATTCCCCTGGCAGCTTTCCGGAGGCATGCAGCAACGTGCCTCTATCGCGCGTGCGCTCGCCTTCGATGCCGACCTGCTCCTGATGGACGAGCCCTTCGGCGCGCTCGACGAGATCGTGCGCGATCATTTGAATGCCCAGCTTCTGGAACTTTGGGCGCGGACAGACAAGACGATCTGTTTCGTCACCCATTCAATCCCCGAGGCGGTGTATCTCTCGACACGGATCGTGGTGATGTCGCCGCGCCCGGGCAGAGTCGCCGACATCATCGAATCGACCCTGCCAAGGGAGCGTCCCCTCGACATCCGCGAGACCCCAGAATTCCTCGAAATCGCCCACCGCGTCCGCGAGGGCCTTAGGGCAGGGCACTCCTATGAGGATTGAGGGCCGCTGATGACTCTCCTCCGCGACAGGGTCGTTCCCGTCACCGTGATCATCGTAGCGATTCTGGTTGTCTGGTACGTCGCGGCGATCTTCATGAACGCGCCGTTCCAGCGCGAGCTGAACGGTCGCGCGCACGAGACGCCGGACCTAGCCGCCTTCGTCGGTCAGACCTGGTCGCAGAACAAGCCGACCCTGCCGGCGCCGCACCAGATCGCTGAGAACTTCTTCAAGAACACCTTCCAGGTGAAAGTCAGCAGCCGGCGCAGCCTCGTCTACAATTCGTGGGTGACGCTCTCCTCGACGCTGCTTGGCTTCGCCTTCGGCACACTGCTCGGCATCCTGATCGCCGTTGGCATCGTCCATGTGCCGGTACTCGACCGCAGCCTCATGCCCTGGATTATCGCCTCGCAGACGATCCCCATCCTCGCGATCGCGCCGATGGTAATCGTCGTCCTTGCGGCCGTCGGGATAACCGGGCTCATCCCGAAGGCGCTGATCTCCACCTATCTGTCCTTCTTCCCCGTTGCAGTCGGCATGGTGAAGGGCCTGCGTTCCCCCGACATCCTGCATCTCGACCTGATGCACACCTACAATGCCGGCAAGGCCCAGACATTCTGGAAGCTGCGCGTGCCGGCATCGGTCCCGTTCCTCTTCACGTCCATGAAGGTGGCGGTTGCCGCAAGCCTCGTCGGCGCCATCGTCGGCGAATTGCCTACGGGAGCGGTCGCCGGCATCGGCGCCAAGCTGCTTGCCGGCTCCTACTACAGCCAGACCATCGACATGTGGTCGGCGCTCGTCGCAGGCTCCGTCGTCGCCGTCATTCTCGTCACGCTCGTCGGCCTGGTCGGTCGCTTCGTCGAACTCAGGATGGGAGCGCGACCCTGATGCGGCGCTTTGCCTGGCAGTCGGTCCTGGCCCTCCTGCTCTGCCTCGCGGGCGCCGCCACCCTGCCGCTAGCCAATCCGGTCACGGCGCTGCCCTTCACCGTGGGCCAGACCGCCGCGATCGAGCTTCTGCTTCTCGTTTCCGTGGTCATAAGCATGAGCGGCATCAATCGCCTGGGCGGCGCCGTGGCGCTGCTGGTGACGGTGCATATCGCGGCGTTCATGCTGGTCGGCGGGATCGCGGGAAATGAAGGCGCGGCACGGCCTTCCTTCTTCTGTCTGCTTGTCGCCGCCTGGCTGCTCGCCTGGCGGATCAACGTCCTCATCTCGCGGCTGAAGCTGGAAAGCAGGGCTGGCCGCGCCTTCCAGCGCTTCGCCGTGCCGGCGTTGTTCGGCGTCTGGATACTCATCCTGTGGGAGGGGATCACGCGCGGCGCCGGCATCCCCTTCGTACTTCTGCCGCCGCCGACGGCGATTGCCGCCCGTTTTGCCCATTCGCTGCCGATCCTCGCCGCCGACGTGGTGCAGACGGTGTTCAAGGCGGTACTGGCCGGCTACGTGATCGGCTGCGGGGCCGGCTTCGTCGCGGCGATCCTTGCCGACCGCGTGCCCTTCCTGCGCAAGGGCATGTTGCCGATCGGCAATCTCGTGTCGGCGCTTCCTATTATCGGCATCGCGCCGATCATGGTCATGTGGTTCGGCTTCGACTGGCCGTCCAAGGCGGCGGTCGTCGTGGTGATGACCTTCTTCCCGATGCTGGTGAACACCGTCGCCGGCCTTGCCGCGTCGGGCCACATGGAACGTGACCTGATGCGTACCTATGCGTCGAACTACTGGCAGACGCTGTTCAAGCTGCGCCTTCCCGCGGCCGCGCCCTTCATTTTCAATGCCTTGAAGATCAATTCGACCCTTGCATTGATCGGGGCGATCGTCGCAGAATTTTTCGGGACCCCGATCGTCGGCATGGGCTTCCGCATCTCGACGGAGGTCGGGCGCATGAATGTCGACATGGTTTGGGCAGAGATCGCGGTGGCGGCACTCGCCGGCTCGATCTTCTACGGCGTCGTGGCCTTCGTGGAACGGGTCGTGACGTTCTGGCATCCGTCTATCCGTGGTGGATAGACGTCCTTCAGAGGGTGAGTGAAATGAAAAATCGAGTTGGAGTGAAAAGACTGGCGATGGCGCTGATGTCCGGCGCCATGGCGCTTTCCGTCGTTCCGGCGATGGCGGCGGACAAGGTGACGCTGCAGTTGAAATGGGTCGCGCAGGCCCAGTTCGCGGGCTATTTCGTCGCCAAGGACAAGGGTTACTACAGCGACGAGGGGCTGGAAGTCGACATCAAGCCGGGCGGCCCGGACATCGCGCCCGAGCAGGTCATCGCAGGTGGCGGCGCCGACGTCATCGTAGACTGGATGGCGGCCGCTCTCGCCGCGCGCGACAAGGGCGTCGAGCTCGTCAACATCGCCCAGCCCTTCGATAAGGGGGGACTGGAAATCGCCTGCCCGAAGGACGGTCCGATCAAGAAGCCGGAGGACTTCAAGGGCCACACCGTGGGCGTCTGGTTCTATGGCAACGAATATCCGTTCTTCGCGTGGATGAACAAGCTCGGCATCTCGACCGAGGGCGGCCCGGATGGCGTCAAGGTCCTGAAGCAGAGCTTCGACGTCCAGCCGCTGATCCAGCATCAGGCCGACTGCATCCACGTCATGACCTATAACGAATACGGCCAGTTGCTCGATGCCGGCTATAAAGCCGATGACCTGCTCGTCTTCAACTATTCGAAGCTTGGCCAGAACATGCTGGAAGACGGCCTCTACGCGCTGGGCAGCAAGCTCAAGGATCCAGCCTTCCAGGACAAGATGGTCCGCTTCGTGCGGGCCTCGATGAAAGGCTGGCACTATGCGGTCGAGCATCCGGACGAAGCGGCGGAGATCACCACCGATGCCGGCGCGCAGGACGAGAACCATCAGAAATACATGGCCGGCGAGGTCGCCAAGCTGATCGGCGACGGCAAGCTCGACGAGGCGGCCTACGACCGCACAGCCAAGATGGTCGTCGACCAGAAGATCGTCAGCAAGGCGCCGGACGGGGCTTGGACGCACGAGATCACCGACAAGGCGATCAAATAGGCGAGGCTATCGGGAAATTTGGGGGGCACAAGAAGTACCCCCACCCCCTTAACCCCTCCCCACAAGGGGAGGGGATTTCACCACGGCGCGATGTCGCGCCAAGGCCTGGGGATTTGGTCGAAACGTCACCGACGACGTCTCTCCCCCTTCGGAGGAGGCGCCAGGGGGCGGGGCAGGAAGCCGGCCACTTCCGAGGGCTTCATTCAGCCGTTCAGGCCTTCCTCTTTCAGCGCGCGCTTGACGCCGGCGCGCTCGCTCACGCGATCGAAGTAGGCGGCGAGCTTCGGGCCGAATTCAACGCCTGTCGCCTTCGCCCAGCGCAACATCGTATAGAGATAGCCGTCTGCCACGGTGAACGCGGAGCCGGTCAGGTAGTCCCCGCCGAGCCTGCCCTCGACATAGCTGAACTGCTTGTCGAGATTGGCGCGGAATACCTGCTTGGCGTCGTCCGAAAGCGCCTTGTTGAACAGCGGCGAGAAACCCTTGTGCAACTCGGTCGCGATGTAGTTCAGCCATTCCTGCAGGCGCAGGCGATCCGACGAAGCGGCTTTCGGCGCCAGCTTGCCGGTCTTGTCGGCGACATAGCCGAGGATGATCGCATTCTCGGTAAGCTTCTCGCCATCGTCCATTTCGAGTACCGGCACCTTGCCCTTTTCCGTGACCGTACCGAAATCGGCGCCGCTTTCCGTTTTGCGCGTCTTGAAGTCGACCCTGTCGAGAGAATAGTCGGTACCTGATTCGGACAGCGCGATATGGGTGGCGAGCGAGCAGGCGCCTGGCGAGTAGTAGAGCTTCATATGATGTTCTCCTCGGGATTGGCAGGCACGGGCCGGCCATGCGGTCTTGTAGCGCTCAAGCTTCCAAAAGGGAAGTAACATAATTGTCGATAGCTATTTGATTCCGCGACGTGAGGGTCCATACTGACGGATATGGGCAGACCGACTCCGCACTCCGAGCATCTGTGCCGCTATTTCCAGGCGGCGATGGATATCCTCGCCCGGCCCTGGAACGGGCTGATCATCGCCGCGCTGCACGCCCGCGGGGAGCTACGCTTCAGCGAGATCGGCGGCCTGATCGGCATCGCCGACCGGATGCTGTCGGAACGGCTGAAGGAACTCGAGGCGCGTGGCCTCGTGGAGCGGGCGGTGGACGGCGGCCCGCCGGTCCGGGTGTCCTATCGGCTGACCGAGATCGGCCGCGGCTTCGGCGAGGCGCAGAAGGGCCTGTCGAAATGGGGGCGGGAGCTGGTCCCGTAGGGATTCCGCGACGTTCGACGCATGCTTATCCCGATGCACCGCGCTGGGCGGCGCGATAGCGCCCCGGCGTCATCCCCATCTTCTTCCGGAAGAAGCGGTTGAAATAGGCCGGATCGGAAAATCCGAGCGATAGGGCGATCGCCTGGGCCGGAAAGCGCGAGAACACCAACTCGCGCTTGGCGGCGGAAATCAGCTTGCGGTCGATGAGAGCCTGGACGCTTTCGCCGAAATGCTGCCGGCAAAGGCGGTTGAGATGCGTGGGAGAGATGCCGAGCCTTTCGGCATAGAAGGCGATCGGGCGGTGCTCTCGCAGCCGAACGCCGATGAGTTCGTCAAGCAACTCCATGCGTTCCGCGTCGCGGCTTTTGGCCAAGCTCGATTCGGAAGCGCCCGGTGCGCTAACGCGTGCGAGGCGGATCAGGATTTCCGTCAGCAGGGCCGAAACAATCGTCATTCGACCCGCCTCATTGCCGGACAGTTCCTGGCGGACATGCTCGAGCCCGGTTCGAAGATGACTGATCTGCTCGCCAGGGCCGTCCAGCGCCAATATTCGCGGCTTGAGGAAGAACGGAGCGAAGCGCCGATCCGCGCGGCTCGCCTCGTCGAGCCTGTCGCCACGCACCGTCAGCACCACGCCGTCGCTTTCATGTTCGAAGCGGAAACCATGCACGGCGCCCGTCGGGATGAAGATCAGGCAGGGAGCCTGGAAGCGGTGCGATGCGCTTTCGTCGACCAGCTCGCCGCCGCCTTTCGAAATGGTGAAAATTTGAAAGAAGGCGCCGTGGCGATGCCTGCTGATCTCCCATCGATACGGCCTGCTGCGCGTCGGAAGGTCTTCGAAATGAAGCCAGAATTCAGCTTCTTCCTGCTGGTCTTCGCCATAAAGACGATAAGTCGGAA
>JBQCFA010000525.1:0-4992 GCA_051959695.1 Rhizobiaceae bacterium | reverse complement strand
CGCCTTCGTGCTGCTTGGCCATCAACTCAGCGGCCGGCAATCCCGATCGACCATTTCGCGAAATCGTCCATCACCTGGTCGCGGTTGATCTCGTTCAGGGATTCGTGCCGGGCATCCGGATAAATCCTTGTCGTGATGTCGGAAAATGCCAGGCGGCGAAGGCGGGCATCTAGATCGCGGACGGCCTTGCCGCCTTCGGTCGCGGGGTCGTCCGCGCCGCCTGTGAGATGGAACGGCAGTTCGCGTCGCACGCCTCTAAAGCGACGGTCGTCGGCGGCGCGGAGGATAAGATCGATGATGTCGAGCCACATCGACACGGACGGGTTCCAGCCGCAAAGCCGGTCGGCGAGGAAGGCGTCGACTTCGGCGGGGTCGCGCGACAGCCAGTCGAACTCGGTGCGGCGGCTGGAGATCTGCCGGGCCCATGCCTGGAAGGTGAATCTCGGCAGCAGGCGCGAGGGTACGTCTGAACCCAGGCGAAAACGTTCCCACAGCAGAAGCAGCCTTCCGGCATACTGTGCCGGGCCGGCGCCGGGATCGGAGTTCCAGACGGCCGCGCCGGCAACCCGAACGCTGTGACGGGCGATGAAATCCAGCGCGATCAGCCCGCCCATGGAATGACCGAAGACGATGACGGGCAGACCGGGGTGCTCGGAGGCGATCCGGTCGTGGATGGCCAGCACGTCGGTGATTACCTTTTCTGCGCCGTTTTCCCGCGCGAATGCGCCGCGTGGAGCATCCGGCGCAGTCGTTTCGCCATGGCCGCGATGGTCGTGCGCGTAGACGTGGAAGCCATGGGTGGCGAGGTGGTCGGCGAAGCGCCCATAGCGCCCGGCGTGCTCGGCGAGGCCGTGGTTGATTTGCACAACGCCGCGAGCCTCTTCGACCGACTTTTTTACGAACAGATTCAGCGCGGCGCCGGTCGGCGATGCCAGAACGCGTTGTTCGTCGAACGGCATGATTTGCGGGCCCTCCCGGCGACAGGGTTAGCCGCTGAACAAGCTTGCGGCAATGATTGCGGCCATTCGGTTCAGGAGCAAATGAGTCGTTCGTCAGGATTTTCTTTGTAGGAATTTATTCACACTCCTGCGCCCACGCTTATTCTCTTCCGCGTGAGATGAAACGTGGGAGGAAGCCCTGCATCCTACAACCGAAGGCCGATTGGCGCTCAAAATCAAACTTGCCTCGCTGCTTGTAGGCATGGCGCATCTCGACCTGTTGCTCCACAAGGCCGGATTCCGGCCGGACGAGCCGCGCGTTCCGGCCGGCAATCCCGATGGCGGACAATGGACCGGCGAAGGCGGACCCGGGTCGTCCCCTCCTGTGACTTCGGCGAATCGACATATCCGGGTTTTGCAGGTCAGCGAAGATAACCACCCCGAGATTCCCGATCGTCCGCCCCTGCGTCCTCGCGACCGCTATGCCATCGTGCGGCTCGTCCTGCGACGCTCGCTTGTCGGCCGGGCGGTCTTGACAGCATGGCGCATCTACGAGGTGGCCAGTGACGCCTTCGCCTATTTCGACGAGCCGAAGACGTTGGAAGAACTGGAACAGGCGGCAAAGGAGCCGAAGACGGGCTACGATATCCACCACATCGTCGAGCAAACGCCGGGGAGACGGGACGGCTATCCGGAAACCTGGATCAACTCGCCGGAAAACACGGTCCGTATCCCGAGATTTAGACATTGGGATATCAACCGCTGGTATAGTACAAAGAACGAGGATTTTGGCGGGATGACACCGCGCGATTACTTGAGAGGGAAGACTTGGCAAGAGCGGTATGAAATAGGCTTGAAAGCGCTCAAGAAATTCGGAGTTTTGAAATGAACCTTGCCAATCTGTCGGTAGATGATCTGATTAGCCGATTTGAGAAAATATGCTTGGAACAATTCGAAGCCAGCATGCAGTTCAATAGTTCTCGCTACAACCGTGCATTCGATGCCATGATGGCCGTTTCAAACGAATTGCGCAGCCGGCCCGGCGATCAACGGCGTGCGCTGACAACACTATACGATCACCCAAATGAGCAGGTGAGGCTCAAGGCGGCCATCCACACGCTTGCACTCTTCCCTAAGGAGGCGCGCGCGGTCATGCAGAAGCTAATCGATGACCGGATATATCCACAGGCGGGCGATGCGGGGATGCTGCTGGACAGCCTGGACGAGGGCCGCTACGTGCCAGAATAAAGACAAAGGGCAGATATCAAGCAAATGCGCGAGAGCCTTCGTCTGTAGCTTGCGTCTCACGCTAACTGAAACCGCTCGAACCGTTCCAGTTCCTCCTCGACCAATCGCTTGTGCCGCGCGGCCGAGCCGTCGCCGACCCAATTCCATTGCTGGATGAGCAGTTTTGCCGCCGCGCGGTCCGTCTTGAGGTCGAGCACCGCGACGATCTCGTCGCCGACCAGCACCGGCAACGCGAAATAACCGAAAAGTCTTTTTTCCCTCGGTACGTAGGCCTCGAATTTGTGGTCGTAGCCGAAGAACAGCGCCAGCCGCTTCCTCTGGATCACCAGCGGATCGAAGGGCGAGAGGATGTGGACGCGCGGTTTTTTCGAGGCGGGGGGTGCCCCAAGCACCTCGGGCGCGGCCCAATGCTCGGCGCGGCCGGCGCCTTCGACCGCCACCGGCATCAGCCTTTTCTGGCGCACGCGCCGCTCGATGATTTTTCGCACCGCCGGCTTCCTCGGCGCGTCGAGATGGCAGGCCGAATCTAGGCTGACGATGCCCTGGCTCGTCAGTGCCCGGTCGAGGACGTATTCGGCGTACTGATTCTCGGTCGCCGGACGCGGCCGCTTCTCCCAGCCAAAATGCCGATCCATGAGATCGTAGGTCTTGAGCATGCCCTCGCGCGCCGTGATCGCCAGAACGCCGCGATAGAAGAGAAGCTGCAGCGCTTTCTTCGACGGCTTGCGGCTCGCCCACAGATGCTCCTTCTCGACCAGAACGTCGTCGTCGATGTCGCGGATGGTGATTGGCCCTTCCTTGCGGATCAGGCGCATCACCTTGCGGATGTCCTTGTCCGTGACCCCGGGATACCAGCGGTTCGGCTTGGCCTCGCCGCGCTTCATCAGGCCTAGATAGAACCGGATATCGCGCGTGGGCACGTAGGAAAGGGCGTGGGTCCAGTATTCGAAGACCGTCTTCTTCGTGCTTTGGGCGGCGAGCAGGTCCGAGCGCTGGTATTCCGGGATGCGGGTGTAGAGGATGTGATGGTGCGAGCGCTCGACGACGTTGATCGTGTCGATCTGCACATAGCCGAGATGCTCGACGGCGCGTGTTGTCGCCTCCGGCCCGGCGCCGAAGGGTTCCGGCTCGTCCAGCCTCTGCGCATGAAGCCAGACGCGTCGCGCGTCGGCGGTTGAAATCTCGCGGCGTTTTCTCGGCAAGGGCGGCTCCTCAAAGCCCTATGTTGCCGGTTCGGCCGCTAAGGGGAAAGAGGCCACAGGACAGGGCTCCTGACAGGCAATGGCAGGAATGCCCGCCGCCATTGTCGCCGTCGATATCAGGCCGGCATGACGTATCTCTTGAAGCGGTCTTCCCGCACGTCGAACAGCATTCCCGTCTCGGAAAGCGCCGGGCTGGCAAGCGGCACGATCCTGGCCGCGACTTCGGACGGATGCGGAAGCGTTTCCGGATCCTCGCCGGGCATGGCCTGTGCCCGCATGGCGGTGCGGGTCGGGCCAGGCGTAACGGAATTGACGCGCAGGGGCGTGTTCTTCGTCTCCTCGGCCCAGCACCGCGCCATCGTCTCCACCGCCGATTTCGATGCGGCGTAGGCGCTCCAGAAGGCACGAGCCGTGTGCGCGACACCGGAAGAGAGCAGGATGGCGCGGCCGGCGTCGGATTGTTTCAGAAGGGGTTCCATCGAGCGGATGAGCCGCCACGTCGCGGTGACGTTGACGGTCATCACCTTTTCGAAGGTCTTCGCCTCGATATGGCCGATCGGCGAGATGACGCCCAAAATGCCGGCGTTCGCCACCATGATGTCGAGCCTGCCCCAGCGCTCGAAGATGGCGCCGCCGAGCCGGTCGATGCCGGCCATATCCGTCAGGTCCAGAGGCACCAGCGTCGCCTCGCCGCCCGCCGCCCTGATCTCGTCGTCGAGTTCCTCCAGGCCGCCAACCGTTCGCGCCACGGCGATGACATGGGCGCCCGCAGCGCCCATCTGCTTCGCCAGATGATAGCCGATGCCGCGCGAGGCGCCCGTGACGAGCGCGATGCGGCCGGAGAGGTCTGGGGCTGTCGTCATGGAAGAGCCGATCTGCTGGGTGAATTGACGCGGCTTTCGATTATTACGTTTCCGCCGCGAAAGGAACCCGGACGGCGGAAAGTGCGGCGCCGTGTCGGGATCGGGCGGTTCCGTCCGTCCTTGGGGTACCCGAACGCAATCCCGAGGAGAGGGACATGATGAAAACGATCGCAATCCTGCTGGCGAGGCTGATCTTCGCCGGGGTCTTCCTGATGGCGGCCGCCTTCAAGTTCGCCGGCATGGGAGCGACGGCGGACTACATCACCGCCGCCGGCTTCCCGTTCGCGCTGCCGCTGGCGTGGATCGCCGCCATCTTCGAGTTGGCGCTGGTGCTGGCCTTCCTCACCGGAGCATTCTTCGCCGAGGCGGCGGTGCTCGCCGCCGTCTACGTTCTGTTCCTCGCCTTCGCGTTCCATGGGCCATCGCACTGGCAGGGCAACCAGGCCGAGTTCGGCTTCTTCGTAGACCATTTCACCTTCATCGCCGGCCTCCTGTTCGCGGCGGTGCACGGACCGGGGAATGTACTGGCGGTGCGCAAGAGCGTCTTCACGGGAAAGCATGCTGCAGCGTAGCGGTCATCCAAGGCCGTCATCCCGCTTTTCCCGCGCTTGCTCCGCTCGCGTCGGAAACAGGGATAAGGCGCGAGGCGTTGATCGGCGGGAGAGGATGCCTATATTGGCGAGGCCGGGGACGACCCTGGCATTCCCCAGATATCTTGGTGAGGACGACCTCATCGCCTTT
>JBQCFA010000524.1:0-3023 GCA_051959695.1 Rhizobiaceae bacterium | reverse complement strand
GCGAAGAGCGGGCTAGCCTCCTCGTGACCCCGGATCCGAAATCCTTCCTCACCGCGCTCTTCTCCGCGGCCGTCGCGGCGGCCGATCCGGAGCGGACGATACGCGCGCATCTGCCGAAAAGGCCGAAAGGCCGCACCATCGTCATCGGTGCCGGCAAGGGCTCGGCACAGATGGCGCGAGCATTGGAAAAGGCCTGGGACGGGCCGCTCGAAGGCGTGGTCGTGACGCGTTACGGCTATGCCGCGCCATGCCAGCGTATCGAGGTGCTGGAGGCGGCGCATCCGGTGCCGGACGAAGCTGGGCTGGAAGCAGCGCGGCGGCTGCTGAAAACGGTGGATGGGCTTACCCAGGACGATCTTGTCATCGCGCTGGTTTCCGGCGGCGGGTCGGCGCTCTTGCCGGCCCCGGCTGGTGGTTTGACCTTCGAAGACGAGATCGCAGTGAACAAGGCGCTGCTGGCGTCAGGGGCGCCCATCTCGGCGATGAACACGGTGCGCAAACATATCTCCGCCATCAAGGGGGGCCGATTGGCGGCGGCGGCCTATCCGGCGAAGGTGGTTTCGCTCGTCGTTTCAGACATCCCCGGCGACAATCCCGCCTTCGTAGCCTCCGGCCCGACGGTCCCCGACAACGCGTCGCGCCGGGACGCGCTTACGGTCGTCGAGGCCTATCGGCTCGACCTGCCGGCAGCGGTCATGGCGCATCTCCGCTCGCCGGCCGCCGATGCACCGAGGCCGAACGATCCTCGTTTCGCCGGCAACGAGGTGTATGTCATCGCGTCAGCCGCCGTGTCGCTTGAAGCGGCCGCCGCGGAGGCGCGGCAGGGGGGCATCGATGCGGTGATCCTGTCCGACGCAATCGAGGGCGAGGCGCGGGAAGTGGGCGGCGTTCATGCCGCCATCGCGCGCGAAGTGGCGCTGCGCGACCGGCCGTTTCGCAAGCCCGTCGTGATCCTGTCCGGAGGCGAGACGACCGTGACCATTCGCGGAAAGGGCAGGGGCGGCCGCAACAGCGAATTCCTGCTTGCCTTCGCGCTCGGCATTGACGGGGTGCATGGCATCCATGCGCTGGCCGCCGATACCGACGGCATTGATGGTTCGGAGGACAATGCCGGGGCGTTCTGCGACGGTACGACGGCGGCCCGCCTCAGAGAAGCGGGGCTCGATGGCCGTGCTTGTCTTGCGAACAACGACGCGTGGAGCGCCTTCCATGCCGTCGGCGATTTGTTCGTCCCGGGACCGACCGGGACGAATGTCAACGATTTGAGGGCAGTGCTAGTGCGGTGAGGTTTCCCTCCCACCAAGGGGAGGGGACAGGGGCGGGGTATGAAGCCGCGCGAATTCCATATGCGACTGCACCGCCCCTCAAGGCGGACAATATACCGCCTCACACCCCAGCCAGCTTCTTGACCTTTTTCATGTCGTCGAGGAAGCGTCCGCGTTCCGCCTCTTTTGCCGCCTCGTCGGGAATGTGCAACAGGTAGGATGGGTGGACGGTGATGAAGACCTTCAGCCCGTCCTCGCGCTCCACTGTCGTGCCGCGCAGCTTCGTCACCGGCACGGCCTTGCCGAGAAGCGATTGTGCTGCCGTAGCGCCGAGCGCGACCACCAGTTCGGGCTTGATGAAGTCGAGTTCATGGTCGATCCACCAGCGGCAGGCCTTGATCTCGCCGGCGTTCGGCTTGGAATGGATGCGTTTCTTGCCGCGCGGCTCGAACTTGAAATGCTTCACCGCATTGGTGACATATGTCTTTTTCCGGTCGAAATCCGCGTCCTCCAGCACTGCGTCGAACATCTTGCCGGCCGGGCCGACGAAGGGTTTGCCGGCGATGTCCTCCTGGTCGCCGGGTTGCTCGCCGACGAAAACCACGGTCGCGCCTTCCGGTCCTTCGCCGAACACGGCTTGGGTGGCGTCGCGCCACAGCGGACAGCGGCGGCAGCCATCCACCTGCCGCCTCAATTCGGCAAGCGAACCTGCTTCAGGCGTCTCTGCCGGCTCTGCCTCTTGCGGCCAATGTCGGGCGCGAACCGCCGCATGGTGCGAGGCTGGTTCGGTGGGAGCTTTTGCGATCATTTCGGCGGCCGCCTTGTCGGCATTCTGGATCATCCCCGGAATGAGCGAAGCTTCCGGAAGGTTCCGCCAGTATTTCTTCGGCATCTCCGCCTGCATGGCCTTCACCTTCAGGCGCGCCGGATTGAAGATGCTCTGGAAATAGGTGCGCCAAAGCTCGACCGTCGCGTCCTCGGCCGGCGCCTCCGATCGCTTCGCGCCAGGGCCGAGCGCCAGACGCTCACCGTCCCAATCCGCCGACGCGTAAGGCGTCAGGATCGTCCAGCGCATGCCGGTGAAGCGACGGACGAAAAAGGGCGCGTTGCGCTCGACGATGAAGTGTTGCGGCTCGAACCAGGCGACGTAGCGCTCGCCGGTGCCCTCCCCGATGCGCATGAACCGGACGAAGGCGCGCATCTTGTGTATGTCGCGGCCGACCGATTTCTCCATCTGCTCGAACCGGCGGACATCTGCGTCGGCATGGATCTTCATCAGATGCGGCTCCCGTCCAAGCCGGCAAAGCAAGTGATAGAGAAAGGCGAAGCGGTCGGGATCGGAATGACAGATCACCATGCGAGCGCGCGCGACGAATTCCCGAGGTACCTTGAGTTCCCTTTCTTCCGGGACTTCGGGCAAGGTTTCCTGGCCGGCGAAAAGGTTGTCGGCGTCCTTCCCCGAAACCGTCCAGACGACCTCGCCGGGCGTGACGCCGTTCAGCGCCAGCCGCCGCGCAGCCTCGCGCCAACCATCGAAATCCGTCTCGCCGGAAAGGCGGACGGTGCGGAGAGAATGGTTTCGGACGGCGGCGAGGGGCATGGCTCAGAAAAGCGAGAGCTGCCGGGGTTGCGGGACGAGCCGGGCGCGTAGGTGCGCATCGTCGATCGATTTTCCGGGCGACCAGCCAACCGCCACGATGAACGGCCGGACCTTGGCGATCGATGCGCACAGCCTGCCGACATCCTCCAGTCGAAGGC
>JBQCFA010000523.1:0-9130 GCA_051959695.1 Rhizobiaceae bacterium | reverse complement strand
AGGCGTTTGTCGCGCTCGGCTATCCCCATATCGCGATCAGCGGCCAGAAGGGCTATCACGGCGTCGCCACGGTCGCACGGCGGCCACTGGAGATCGTCGAACGCCGCCGCTTCTGCGACAATGACGATTGCCGGCACATCTCGACGCGCATCGCCAGCGGTGACCATGCGCTGCTCCTGCACAATTTCTACGTACCGGCCGGCGGCGACGATCCCGATCCCGAAATCAACCCAAAATTCCGCCACAAGCTCTTTTTCATCGAGGAGATGAATACGGTACGCGCCGAAGAGGGCGAGGCGCACGGCTCGATCCTCGTCGGCGACCTCAACATCGCGCCGCTGCCGACGGATGTCTGGTCGCACAAGCAACTCCTGAACGTGGTCAGCCATACGCCTGTCGAAACGGAAGGGCTGGAGGCGATGCGGCTCGGCGGCGGCTGGGTGGATCTGATGCGGCGGCACATCCCGCCGGAAGAGAAGGTGTATACCTGGTGGAGCTACCGTGCGCAGGATTGGGCGCTCTCCAACCGCGGCCGGCGTCTCGATCACGTCTGGTCCTCGGGCAATCTGGCGGAGAGGCTCAACGACATCGAGATCCTGCGCGACGCGCGCGGCTGGGAGAGGCCTTCCGACCACGTGCCGGTAGTCGCGCGCTTCGCTCTGGACTAGGGTCAGGACCGAGGGGCAGCCATGACGCGACTCTATCTCGGCATAGACGTCGGCACCGGCAGCGCCAGGGCCGGCCTGTTCGACCAGGCGGGCCGACTGGTCGCCGCCGGCAGGTCCGACATCGTGCTCTGGCGCGAGGCCGGCGACATCGCCGAGCAGTCGAGCGACGATATCTGGAACGCGGTCTGCCGCAGCGTTCGCGAGGCGCTGGAAAAGGCGGGCGCGGCGGGCGACGCGGTCGCGGGCATCGGCTTCGACGCCACCTGTTCGCTGGTCGTGCTCGGCGAGGGCGGCAAGCCGCTCGCGGTCGGGCCGTCCGGCGATCCGGCACGCAACATCATCGTCTGGATGGATCATCGGGCGACGGATCAGGCGAGGAGAATCAACCGGACCGGCGCCCTTGTGCTCGACTATGTCGGGCGGCAGATTTCGCCGGAGATGCAGGTGCCGAAGCTCCTGTGGCTGGCCGAGAACATGCCGGCCACTTTCGCCGGGGCCTGGCAGTTCATGGACCTCACGGACTTCCTGACGTGGCGCGCCAGCGGCAGTCTGGCGCGTTCCGCCTGCACGGTCACCTGCAAATGGACCTATCTCGGCCACGAGAAGCGCTGGGACGCCGGCTTTTTCCGCTCGGTGGGCCTGGGTGCACTGGCGGACGAGGGGTTTCGTCGCATCGGCACGGAGATCGTCCCCGGCGGGGCCCGGCTCGCCGGCGGCCTCACTGTCGAAGCCGGCGCCGATCTCGGGCTGGCGGCAGGTACGCCCGTCGCCGCCGGACTGATCGACGCCCATGCCGGCGGCGTCGGCACCGTGGGCGCGCGCGGCCGCCCGGGAACGGTGCTCAGCCGCATGGCCTATGTATTCGGCACTTCGGCCTGCACCATGTCGACGACGGCGGAGCCTGTTTTCGTGCCCGGGGTATGGGGGCCGTACTATTCCGCCATGGTGCCCGACCTCTGGCTCAACGAGGGCGGCCAGTCGGCGGCCGGCGCCGCCATCGATCATCTGGTCCTGATGCATCCGCACGCGCCCGAGGCGACGCACGCGGCGCGGGCGGCGGGACAGACGCTGACCGGCTGGCTGGCGCGTGAAGCCGAAGCGCGCGGCGGCGCAGGAAAGATCGCCGAACTGGCGGGTTCGGTCCATGTCGTACCCGAGTTCCTCGGCAACCGCGCACCCTTCGCCGATCCCGACGCCCGCGCCCTGATCGCGGGGCTCGGCATGGAAACCGGCATGGACGGCCTCCTCGCCCTCTACATGGCGGGCCTGTGCGGGCTCGGCTACGGCGCGCGCCAGATCGTGCTGGCGCAGCGGGAGAAGGGCATCGCCGTCGATACGATCGTGGTGAGCGGCGGCGCCGGCCAGAGCCCGCTGGTGCGACAGGTCCTGGCCGACGCGACGGGACTCGCCGTCGCCGGCTCGTCCTCGCCCGAGCCGGTGCTTCTCGGCTCCGCCATGCTCGGCTCGGTAGCCGCCGGCGACAATCCCGATCTCGGCGCGGCGATGGAGACGATGTCCACGCTCGGCGAAGTCTACGCGCCCCTGCCCGGTCTTGCCGGCTGGCACCGGCGGCGCTTCGCCGCGTTCGAAGCATTGCAGGGTGTAGGACGAAGCATAGGCGGCGGATAGATCCCGGGTCCCGACCCTAGTCCTCGCGCAGGTTCAGACCCACATAGCGGTCGAGAACCGCCTGATCCTTCAGCAGTTCGGCCGAAGGCGCGCGATGGGCGACAAGCCCACGCTCGATGACGATCGCCTCGCTTGTCATGCCGAGCGCCACCTCCGCATGCTGTTCGACCAGCACGAGTGCAATGCCCTCGTCCTTCGCCATGGTGCGGATGGCGGCGGTCAATTCCTCGACGATGATCGGCGCCAGGCCTTCGAGGGGTTCGTCGAGGAGCAGGATCGCCGGGTTGGTGAGAACGGTGCGGGCGATGGTCAGCATCTGCTGCTCGCCGCCGGACAGCTGGTTGCCCATGTTGGAGCGCCGTTCCTTCAAGCGCGGGAAAAGCCGGTACATGTCCTCGATCGACCAGCGCCCGGGCCTTGCCGTCACGATCAGGTTCTCTTCGACCGTAAGCGAGGGAAAGATGTCGCGCTCCTGCGGGACCCAGCCGATTCCCAGCCGCGCCCGCCTGAACGGAGGCAGGCGCGAGATGTCGCTTCCCTTGAACCGGATCGAACCGCGGCTGACCCGGACGAACCCCATGACGGTCAGGAGCAAGGTCGTCTTGCCGACGCCGTTGCGGCCCAGCAGCGCCAGGCTGCCATTCTCCGGGACGGATGCCGACACGCCGTCGAGCACCACCGCCTCGCCGTAGCCGGCGCGTATGTCGCGAAGTTCCAGAAGCGGCTCAGCCATGGTGCGCCTGCCCGAGATAGACTTCGCGGACACGCGGGTCGGCGCGGATGACGTCCGGCTCCGCCTCGACCAGCACGGCGCCCGAGACGAGCACGGTGATGCGGGAAGCGAATTTGAAGACGAGGTTCATGTCGTGCTCGATGAACAGCACGGCCATGTCGGCGGGGAGCGCCGCGATGACGGCGAAGAGCGCCGCGCTCTCGTCCTTCGGCACGCCGGCGGCCGGCTCGTCGAGCAGGAGCACCTTCGGCCTCGTCGCCAGCGCCAGCGCGATCTCGAGAAGCCGCTGCTGGCCGTAGGCCAGGTGGCGGGTCTCGCGCGTCGCCACTTCGTCGAGCCGCATCTGCTTCAATATGGCGAAGGCTTCGTCCACGGCCTCGGCATGGCCGGTAAGCCGCCGCCAGAATTGGCCGGCCTCCTCTTTCCTTTCGCATACGGCGAGCAGCACCGATTCGATCGGGGTCAGGCCGGGGAAAAGCGTGTTGATCTGGAAGGTGCGCGTCAGGCCGCGGCGAACGCGCTCGGCTGCCGGAACAGCGGTGACGTCCTGACCGTCGAGGCTGATGCGGCCGGCGTCCGGCTTCAGCCTGCCGGTGATCAGATTGATCAGCGTCGTCTTGCCGGCGCCGTTCGGCCCGATCAGCGCGTGGCGCGCGCCCGCCGGCAGGGCCAGCGAAATGTCGCGCGACACCTCGAGCGAGCCAAAGCGCTTGCACACTCCTTCCGTCCGCAGGATCGGCGCGCCCTCGTTCATTTGACGAACCGCCCGAAAAGACGGGCGAGGCCGCCAAGGATGCCCCCCGGCATGACCAGGACGACGACCATCAGGAGCAGGCCGATCCAGAAATACCAGTATTGCGGGTTCATGTCGGAGAGCCGGTCGCGCGCGACCAGGAAGATGACGGCTCCGATGATGCCGCCATAGAGCCTGCCCGTCCCGCCCAGGATCAGCATGACGACGACGTCCGCAGAGCGCTGGAAGGAGAGCGTGTCCAGCGAAACCGTGCCGGTCGTCTCGGTCAAAAGCGCGCCGGCGACACCGGCCATGCAGGCGGAGATCGTGTAGATCTTCTGCAGGTGCACACGATAGACCGAGCCGATAGCCGGCATGCGGGTGCTGTTTTCGCGGATGCCCGTCAAGGCGAGGCCGAAGGAGGAATTGACGATGCGACGGGCGACGAGCACGCCGATGAAAAGAACGATCAGCGCGTAGCTGTAGGCGGTGTAGCCCCAAAGATCGAAGTCGAAGACGCCGAAGATCGGCCAGATTTCAACGCCGAGCCCGTCGGTGCCGCCGGTGATGGAGCTGAAGCTGTTCGCCAGCTCGTAGGCCAGGAGGCCGAGGCCAAGCGTAATCATCAGGAGCGCCAGATGCTGGACGCGCACGATGATGAAGCTGGTCACGAAACCGACCGCGCCGGCGACCACGGCGGCGGCCAGCAGGCCGGAGATAGGCTCGCTCCAACCGTGCTTCGCCAGGATCGCGGCGGTATAGGCGCCGACGCCGAAGAACATGGCGTGGCCGAGCGTGATGATGCCGGCATAGCCGAGGACGAGGTCGACCGAAAGCGCGAAGAGGGCGCCGATCGCGATCTGGCTCGCCAGCGAGAGGTAGCTCGGGAAAAGCACGAAAGGCAGGAGAGCGGCAAGCCAGAAGACGATCTCCACGGCCGAAATGCGGCTGCGTCGTCTCAGCCACGTCTGCGCGGGCCCGGAACTCGTCATCTCCACCGCCATGGAATCAACGTTTACCGAAAAGGCCGAGGGGTCGCACGAACAGAATGACGACCATGAAGAGGTAGATCAGGAAGGCACCCATGTTCGGCACGAAATACTTGCCGCCGACATCGAATATGCCGAGCAGGGCAGCGGCGGCGAAGGAGCCGCCGATCGAGCCGAGGCCGCCGACGGCGACGACGATCAGCACATAGACGAGATAGTGGAAACCGAAGGAGGGATCGAGACCGACGATCTCTATGGCAAGCGCGCCGCCAAGCCCGGCGAGGCCGCTGCCGAGCGCGAAGGTGACGGCGAAGATGGAATCGACGTCCAGCCCCAGCCCCTGCGCCACGCGCTGGTTGTCCACGGCGGCGCGGACCCGTGCCCCGAAACGCGTGTGCTCGAGCCCGAAGACCAGCAGGCCGGCGATGACCAAAGCCACCACGATGAGGAAGATGCGGTAGGCGCCGAAGCGCAGGCCGCCCAATTCCACATAGCCCTGAAGGTAGTCGGGCAGGCGGATCGGCTGCTGCCCGGTCCCGAAGACATAGGCCATCGACGCCGCCGCCACGAAGACGAGACCGATCGTCAACAGCACCTGGTTGAGCTCGCCGGCGCGATAGAGCCGGCGGAAGATGGTGCGTTCGAACATCACGCCGATGACGGCGGCGATGACGAAGGCGAGCGGGAGGGCTAGCAGGAACGGAATGCCGAAGCTCTGCATGGCGACGACCACCGAATAGCCGCCCAGCATGCCGAAGGCGCAATGGGCGAGATTGGTGAAGTTCATCAGGCCAAGCGTAACCGACAGGCCCACCGACAGGACGAACAGAAGCATCCCGAAGGCGAGCCCGTCGAAAAGCACGACGGCCAGATTGCCGATCACGGCCGCTTATCCCCTCCCCGCCGAGCGGTCATTTAGCGCCGTGCAGCGGGTCCTTCACATCCTTTATGGTGTCGATGATGACGTTCTGCAGCTTGCCGTCAACGTTCTCGACCTTGCGGATGTAAACGTTCTGGACGATGTCGCGGGTGTCGGGATCGATGGACACGGGCCCGCGCGGGCTTTCCCACGACATGCCCTTGGCCGCCTTGATAAGGGAATCGCCGTCGGCTTCGCCCTTGGTCTTCTTGAGCGCCGCGTAGATCAGGTGCATTCCGTCATAGCCGCCGATCGAAAAGAGGTCGGGCTCGCGTCCCTTGGTCAGCTTCTCGTAGCCGGAAACGAATTTCTGGTTGAGCGGATCCTTGCGTTCCAGGGTGTAGTGGAAAGCGGTGATGATGCCGTCGGCATTCTTGCCCAGGCTCTTCATGGCGTCCGGCATGGTCAGCTCGCCCTGGCCGAGAAGCTTGGTGGCGGGCGGCGTCAGACCCTTGTCGGCGAGCGCCTTGCCGATGGCGCCGGGCTGGCTGCCTCCGGGGATGAAGATGTAGACCGCCTCCGGTTTGGCGTCCTTGATGCGCTGGACATAGGCGGAGAAATCCGGATTGGCGACCGGGCTGTGATCTGCACCGACGATCTCGCCACCCTTCTCCTTGAAGCCCTTGGCAAAGGAGCTTTCCGCGTCATGACCCGGGCCGTAATCGGCGACGAGCGTGTAGGCGTGCTTGATGCCCTGGTCGGCGGCCCATTTGCCGAAGGCGTAGTTCACCTGCGGGATGGTGACGGAGGTCCGCACGATATAGGGGGACTTCTCGGTGATTACAGAGGTGGCGGCGTTCAGGTCGACCCTGAGCTTTTTCGCTTCGGTCGCGACGCCTGCGGCGCCGAGCGCCTCGGGCGTCAGAGTGAAGCCCGCCAGCACGTCCACATGGTCGCGCACCACCAGCTCCTGCGCCAGCCGCTTGGCGACGTCCGGGTTGGGACCTCCCGTATCCTTCTTGATGAGGACGATCTTCTTGCCCGCGACCTCGTCGCCATGCTCTTTCATGTAAAGATCGATACCGGCCTGCATCTGCGCTCCGGCGTCCGCGAACGGCCCGGAATAGGACATGAGCAGGCCGATCTTCACCGTGCCCGCCGCGAGGGCGGTGGACGACATGGCGAGGGCCACGCTGAAGCCGAGGGCGAGCGCGGTTGCTGTCTTCTTCAACATCTAGGCATTCCTCCCGAAAAATCCTGAACAGCCGGCCACTGCGGATGGCGGCGACCCGCGCAATGTATTGTATACATGGCTTGGCGGCAAGCAAGTTGACCGGCCCTAGCGCTTTCGTCGGGTGTGCGCGGGCCGCCAGTCAAATCGCGGCACAGGTTCGTCGCGGCAGACCGCTCGCGTTCGGGCGGCGGCGAATCGCCGATCCCGGACGCTTGGCGGGATACCGCTCGGAATGTATACACCGCGTTCACAGCGCAACCGCTCAACTCCGCCTTTCGACAGGGTGTCCGGAAGTAGCGGGCGGGCGAATGCCATCCTATCGATTCGGAGCGGGACGCATGCCGATCCTTCAACTGCTGTCGCTGACGGTTCCGATCTTCCTCCTGATCGCACTTGGCGCCGTGTCCGTCCGCGCTGGCCTGGTCCTTGAAAGGCAGGTCGATGGCGTCGCCGCCTTCGTACTCAATTTCGCGCTGCCGGCTCTCGTGCTCGGAGCGCTGGCGCGCCAGGATCTCGAACGGACTTTCGACTGGCGTTATGTCGTCGCTTATGCCGCCGGGTCGCTGGCCGCGTTTGCCGCGGTTTTCGCGATTCTTCGCTTCGGGCTGAAGCGTCCCCTCCCGGCGGCCGCGATAGGCGGGATGGGCGGGGCGGCGTCGAACACCGGCTTCATCGGCTTTCCGGTGACATCGCTTGCCTTCGGGCCGCTTGCGCTGACGGCGATGCCGCTCAACATGATGGTGGAGAACATCCTCATCATCCCGCTTGGGCTTGCGCTCGCCGAGGCCGCCGGCGGCACAAACGGATCCCCGGCGCGCACCATCGCTCACACGGCGAGGAGGCTTTCGCGAACACCGCTGATCCTGGCGATCCTGCTCGGCGCGGCCCTGTCGCTGCTGCGCATTCCCGTTCCGGGCGTGATCGAAACCGCCATCGACATGCTGGCGAAGGCGTCGGCGCCCTGCGCGCTCTTCGTGGTCGGCGGAACGGTGGCCACGCTGGGCGCCTCCGGACGCGTCTCCGGCGTGGCGATTGAGGCGAGCTGGATCGTCGCGGCCAAGCTCCTGCTGCACCCCGCCGCCGTCGCGGCCGCCTTCTATCTGGTAGGAGATGCGAGCCCGGGAATGGAAAAGATCGGCATTGTCCTCGCCAGCGTCCCGATGATCACGGTCTACCCGATCTTCGGGGCGCGCTACGGCCTGGGCGGGGTCAGCTCAACGGCCCTCGTGGCGGCGACGGCGATAGGATTCCTGACCATAACGGCAGCGCTCGCCATCGTGCTCGGCTGAGCGCCAGATCCGCGAGGCCGGGCTGCAGACGGCGCCCGGCTGCATGCACCTGCCCCCACGCTTCAGGAACGCTCCGCTTCGGTGCCCGCAGAACGCGCCGGTTTCGCCTCGGCCTGACGGCTTTTCAAACAGCTTCCTCATGCCTAGGCGAGCCCGACATCGCTTGCAATTCGCAAGCGGCTGCGCGAGATTATGTATACATTTTCATCGGACAGTTGGAGGACCCATCATGGCTGCGACCAGCCTGGAAGCCGTACTAAAGGAAAACCGCGACATTGTCGGCATGCTGCGCAACTCGAAGATCGGCATGTATGTATACCCGGTGGTGGCGGCGGAATTCTCCAACTGGCGCGACGAGCAGCGCGCATGGCGCGATTCGGCCGTGCTTTTCGACCAGACGCATCACATGGATGAGGTCATCGTCGAAGGACCGGACGCAGCGAAGTTCCTCGAGGGACTGGCGATCAACAGCTTCGCCAATTTCGGGCTGAACAGGGCGAAGCATTTCGTTCCGGTGTCGCCTGAAGGTTACGTCATCGGCGACATGATCATCTTCCGCGAGCGCGAGGACAAGTTCATCCTCGTCGGCCGCGCGCCGACCTCCAACTGGCTGATGTTCTGCGCCGCCTACGGCAAGTGGAATGTCCGGCTGAAATACGACCCGCGCTCGCCCTCGCGGCCCGAAGGCGAACGGGTTCTGCGCACCCACTACCGCTATCAAATCCAGGGCCCCGATGCCCCGAAGATCTTCGAGAAGATGAATGGCGGCCCGATCCCCGAGATCAAGTTCTTCCATGTCGACTGGATCAAGATCGGCTCGAAGAGGGTGCGGGCGCTGCGCCACGGCATGTCGGGCGCGCCGGGCCTGGAAATCTGGGGCCCCTATGAGGACAAGAACTACATCCTGTCCTGCATCCTCGAGGCGGCCAGGGACGCCGGCGTCGATCTCGTCCGCTGCGGCAGCCGCGCCTATTCCACCAACACGCTGGAATCGGG
>JBQCFA010000522.1:0-2338 GCA_051959695.1 Rhizobiaceae bacterium | reverse complement strand
TTTCGTGATGACGCATGATTCCATCGGGCTGGGCGAAGACGGCCCGACGCACCAGCCGGTGGAACAGCTTGCGGCGCTGCGCGCCATCCCCAACCACGTGGTCTACCGGCCGGCGGACGCGGTGGAATGCGCGGAATGCTGGCAGCTGGCCCTGGAATCGGTGAAGAACTCCTCCACGCTGGCGCTTACCCGCCAGAACCTGCCGACGCTGAGGGTCGATCACACCGACGACAATCTCTGCGCCAGGGGCGCCTACGAACTCGCTGCCGCGAGCGGCGAGGCGGAGATCAGCATCTTCGCATCGGGTTCGGAGGTCGAGATCGCGCTCGCCGCGCGCGAGCAGCTGGAGAAGAAGGGGCACGGGACGCGCGTCGTCTCGGTGCCGTCCTTCGAACTTTTCGAGCAGCAGAGCGAAGCCTACAAGACGGCGACGCTCGGTGATGCCCCGGTCAAAATCGCGATCGAAGCCGCCATCCGCCTCGGCTGGGACCGCTTCATCGGCACCGACGGCATCTTCATCGGCATGGACGGGTTCGGCGCCAGCGGCAAGATAGAGGATCTCTATCCGCATTTCGGCATCACCGCCGATGCCGCGGTCAAATCCGCGCTGGAACGCATCGAGGGCCGGGGCGGCAAGGGCAAGGCGGCGGACGCCACGCCGAAGCAGAAGCCGGCGCGCCCGCCGAAGTGAGGGCTTGCGCCGTCGCCTCGTCGGCGTCCGGGAGGAGGAGCGGCCGAGGCCGGCCCGGCGTCCGTCTGGATTATTCGCGCTGACGTCGCTATGAGACGCCAGAAAGACTTTCGGCTCCCAGGAGAATGAAATGACCGTCAGAGTTGCCATCAACGGGTTTGGCCGTATCGGCCGCAACGTGCTGCGCGCCATCATCGAATCCGGACGCAACGATATCGAGGTGGTGGCGCTGAACGACCTCGGCCCAGTGGAAACCAACGCCCATCTGATCCGCTACGACAGCGTGCACGGCCGCTTTCCCGGCGAGGTCAAGGTCAAGGGCGACACGATCGATGTCGGTCGCGGCGCGATGAAGGTGCATGCGGTGCGTAACCCGGCGGAGCTTCCGTGGAAATCGGAGGGCGTCGACATCGCGCTCGAATGCACCGGCCTGTTCACCTCGAAGGACAAGGCCTCGGCGCATCTGGAGGCCGGCGCGAAGCGCGTGCTCGTCTCGGCGCCCGCCGACGGGGCCGATCTGACCGTCGTCTACGGCGTCAACCACGACAAGATCACCAAGGAACACAGGGTGATCTCAAACGCCTCGTGCACGACCAATTGCCTGGCGCCCGTGGCCAAGGTGCTGAACGACACGTTCGGCATCGAGAAGGGCTTCATGACCACGGTCCATTCCTATACCGGCGACCAGCCGACGCTCGACACGATGCACAAGGACCTCTATCGCGCGCGCGCCGCGGCGATGTCGATGATCCCGACCTCGACGGGAGCGGCCAAGGCGGTCGGCCTGGTGCTGCCGGAACTGAAGGGCAAGCTCGACGGGGTGTCGATCCGCGTGCCGACGCCGAACGTCTCGGTCATCGACTTCAAGTTCGTTTCGAAGAAGAACGTCACCGTGGAGGAGGTCAACGAGGCGCTGGTCGCCGCCGCCTCCAAGGGACCGCTCAAGGGCATCCTCGCCTATACCGAGGACAAGCTCGTCTCGATCGACCTGAACCACAACCCGGCGTCGTCCACCTTCGCGCTCGACCAGACCAAGGTCATCGAGGGCAACCTCGTGCGCGTCATGTCCTGGTACGACAACGAATGGGGCTTCTCCAACCGCATGGCCGATACGGCGGTGGCCTTCGGCAAGACGATCTGAGAGTGGTCTTCCTCGCCCGCTTCAGAGCAGGGCGAGGCCGAAGATCCCCACTCCGGACGGAGTGGGGATCGAACTTGATAGGCAGCCGCCTCAGGTCACGTGCGTCAGGAACACGTCCACCGCGAAGGCGGCGAAGGCGAGAACCGCCAGCTTCCAGACATCGCTTCTCCGGCGCAGCCCCGGCAGTCCGATCGGCTTGATGACCTGTATCGCCATCGCTAAAATGACCAGGATGGCGACGATCTTCGACATCTAACTCCCGCTCCGCTCAGGCGACGCCTGCGATGGCCCCGGCCGTGGGCCATCCATGCCCTGTAACGTCATATCCTGTCAAAGCAGGGCGTCGGGGTTCGCCGTCCCAGCCCGAATTTGCGGATCGGGTGGAAAGCGGCTCCCGCTGCCGAATGCCTTGTCGAGGCGCAAATGGGCGCGGGGGAGCGACGAGGATAGCCGCCTGCCCGGCCTTGTCCACGAATGCCTCATTCTGCTCGGTGAAGCGACGGCAG
>JBQCFA010000521.1:0-5237 GCA_051959695.1 Rhizobiaceae bacterium | reverse complement strand
CTGATGGCTGCCTGCGAAACGGTCGGCAGGGCCATCTCCAAGGGCGATATCGTGGTATTCGAATCCACCGTCTATCCGGGCGCCACGGAGGAAGACTGCGTCCCGGTCATCGAGCGCATATCCGGGTTACGCTTCAACGAGGATTTCTTCGCGGGCTACAGCCCCGAACGCGTCAATCCCGGTGACCGCCTGCACACGATCGAGAGGATCGTGAAGGTTGTCTCGGGCTCCTCGCCCGAGGCGCTCGATACGATCGACGCGGTCTACGGCGCAGTGGTCAAGGCCGGCACCTATCGCGCGCACTCGATCCGCGTCGCAGAGGCCGCGAAGGTCATCGAGAACACGCAGCGCGACGTGAACATCGCGCTGGTCAACGAGTTCTCGACGCTGTTCGACAAGCTCGGCATCGATACCGCGAGCGTGCTCGACGCCGCCGGCACGAAGTGGAATTTCCTGCCCTTCCGGCCGGGGCTGGTCGGCGGCCACTGCATCGGCGTCGACCCCTACTACCTGACGCACAAGGCGCAGGCGGTCGGCCACCATCCCGAAATCATCCTCGCCGGGCGCCGCATAAACGACGCCATGGGAGAGGCCGTCGCCAGCCGCTTCCTGCGCGTGCTGGCGTCGCGCGGACTGAACCGTTCCGGCGCGCGCGTGCTGGTAATGGGATTCGCGTTCAAGGAGGATTGCCCGGATATCCGCAATACGCGCGTCATCGACGTCGTGCGGCAGTTGGCGGCCTACGGGATCGCGGTGGACGTGCACGACCCGTGGGCAGACGCTGGCGAGGCGGAGCGCGAATACGGCATCAGCCTTGTCGAGGAGCCGGCGAAGGGTGCGTATCAAGGCGTCATCCTCGCCGTAGCGCACCAGCGCTTCCGGGCGCTTGGTGCCGAGGCGCTGCGTCGGCATCTGGCGCAGGATGGCGTTTTCTTCGACGTGAAAAGCGCGTTCCCGGCCGAGGCCAGCGACCTGCGGCTTTAGGAGGCCTGCGGAATCGATTCAGGATCGGCTATGATAGGCCTGATCCTGCACGGGATTCAGCCGCCACGGCCAGGCGGCAGGCGAACGTGCATATGAAAGGGCGGGAATGACCGTACTTGTCACCGGCGCCGCCGGCTTCATCGGCTCCTTCGTCGCGCAACGCCTGCTCGACCGCGGCGACGAGGTCGTTGGGCTGGACAACCTCAGCGACTACTACGATCCGAAGCTGAAGCTTGCCCGGCTGGCGCGGCTGGAGAAGCACGAGGGCTTCCGCTTCGTGCGGCAGGACATCGCCGACGGCCAGGAACTGAAGCGGCTTTTCGCCGGGCATCGCTTCGACACCGTCATCCACCTAGCCGCCCAGGCGGGCGTTCGTCATTCCATCGAAAATCCCGGCGCTTACGCGCAGTCGAACCTCGTCGGTTTCACCAATATCCTCGAAGGTTGCCGCCATTCGGGCGTCGGGCATCTGGTCTATGCCTCGTCAAGCTCCGTCTACGGGGCAAACGAGAAGCTTCCATTCTCGGTTTCCGACGATGTCGATCATCCGGTCAGCTTCTACGCCGCCACGAAGAAGGCCAACGAACTGATGGCGCATTCCTATGCGCATCTCTATGGCCTGCCGGTGACGGGCTTGCGTTTCTTCACCGTCTACGGGCCGTGGGGCCGGCCGGACATGGCTCTGTTCAAGTTCGTTCGCAATATCCTCGCCGACGAGCCGATCGACGTCTTCAACCACGGCCGGCACATGCGCGACTTCACCTATATCGACGACATCGCCGAAGGCGTCGTGAGAACGGCCGACCGGATCGCGACGCCGTCCGACCAGTGGAACCCGAAAGCCCCGGATCCGGCGATCTCTTCGGCGCCGTACAGGCTCTACAATATAGGCAACAACCGGCCTGTCACGCTGCTCGACTTCATCGCCACGATCGAGAAGGCGCTGGGCAAGAAGGCGAAGATGAACATGCTGCCGATGCAGAAGGGCGACGTCGAGGCGACCTACGCCGATATCGACGCGCTGCGCGACGCCGTCGGATTCTCGCCGTCGACGCCGATCGAGGACGGCATTGCGAGGTTCGTCGCCTGGTACCGGGAATATTACGGCGTGTGAGCCGAAGGCCGCTTACCCGGCCACCGCTTTCCTGATCACTCCGACGATCCGTTCCTGGTCTGCCTCCGACAAGTACGGATGCATCGGCAGGCAGAGGATGCGGTGCGGCAGCGTCTCGGAGACGGGCAGGCCGGCCGAGGCGCGGGGGTAGTGCTCGTAGGCTTTCTGCAGGTGCAGTGACTTCTCGTAGTAGACGACGGAGGGGATGCCGGCCTCCCTCAACGCTGCACGAACCGCGTCGCGGCGCTCCGTCTCGATGGCGTATTGCGCCCAGGCCGAGCGGTAGCCGCGCGGAATGACCGGCGTCTTGACCACATCACCCAGCCCTTCCGCATAGCGGCGCGCCACCTTCTGGCGCTCGTCCATCTCGTCTGAAAGAATGCCGAGCTTCTCGATCAGGATCGCTGCCTGGATCGTGTCGAGGCGCGAATTCAGCCCGACCCGGACGTTGTCGTACTGGCTTTCCCCCTTGCCGTGAAAGGCGATTGAGCGCAGCTTCTCGGCAAGTGCCGCGTCGTTGGTGAACATGGCGCCGCCGTCGCCGTAGCAGCCGAGCGGCTTCGCCGGATAGAAGCTCGTCGCGGCGACGTCGCCGAAGGCGCCGCAGCGCACGTTCTCACGTTCGCCGCCGATTGCTTGGGCCGCGTCCTCTATGATGACGAGTTCCTCTCGTGCCGCCAGCGCGGAGATTGCCGAATAGTCGGCAGAGAGGCCGAAGAGGTCGACCGGAATGACCGCCTTCGGCGTCAGCCGGCCCTCCTTGCGGATCTCGCCGATGGCGGCCTCGAGTTGGGCCGCGTCGATATTGTAGCTGTCGGGATCGACATCGACAAAGACCGGCTCCGCGCCCGCCAGCGCTACGACCTCCGCCGTCGCGGCGAAGGTGAAGCTCGGGACGAACACCGCATCGCCCGGCCCGATGCCGAACGCCATCAGAGGCATCAGCAACGCATCCGTTCCGTTGGCGCAGGCGACGCAATGCTCGACGCCGATATAGGAGGCCATCTTCTTCTCGAATTCAGCGACCTGCGGACCGAGGATATATTTGCCGCCGGCCACCACGTCGTCGATCGCCGATTGCAGGCGATCCTTCAGCCGTTCGCGTTGCGCGCCGAGATCGATGAACTGCATGGGGACTCCGGAAGGGATGGATGGTCGCGAAGGCTTTCCCGGCTGATAGCGTCCCAGCCGTGCGCCGTCCTGCCAACTGCGATCAATCTATCCCAGCAAGTGTTTCAATTCGTGAAGACAATCGGTCGCAGCGGGTGCTCGCAGCCGGCGATGAACCACGGATTGGCGAAATCGACGTCCTCGGCCTGGTTCCTCTTGCCATAGAGCAGGGGCTTGCCGTCAAGGGTCAATGTGACGCCGCCAGCGGCCCTCAGCACCGCGTCGCCGGCAGCAGTGTCCCATTCCATCGTGCGACCGAAGCGCGGATAGAGATCGGCCTTGCCGCTCGCCAGCATGCAGAACTTGAGCGACGAGCCCACGGAGACGATCTCGGCATCCTTGAAACGCGCGATATACGCGTCGGTCTCGGCGGTCCGATGCGAGCGGCTGGCGACGATCACATGCGGCCGGTCCTCGCCGCAGACGACGATCGGTCGCCGCGCCAGCACGCTGAAATCGGAGCCCATATCCGCTTCCTCGGCCTTGCCAGGTCGGCCGACATACATCTTGCCGGTTGCGGGCGCGAGAACGACGCCGAGTTCGGGTGCGCGGGAGCGGACGAGAGCGATGTTGACAGTGAAATCCGGCCGGCGGTTGATAAACTCCTTGGTGCCGTCGAGCGGGTCGACGAGAAAGAACGCCTCGCCAAGCTCTCCCGGCGCCCTGCCCGCGGCGCATTCCTCTTCCGCCACGCAAGGAATGTCCGGAAATGCCTTCCGCAAGCCTTGCAGGATGATCTTCTCGGCGGCGCGATCGGCTTCGGTCACCGGCGAGGAATCCGCCTTTCGCTCAGCGACGATCCCGGCTTCATAGATTTCCATGATCCGGCGTCCGGCGGCGCGAGCCAGTTCCTCCAGGACAGCGAGCCTTGCGCCGTCGACGGCGGGGAGCGCCGCCACGTCAGCGGCCGTCATCAAGGCCGTGGCCAGAGAGCCAGCTCTCGATCGTCGCGACCATTTCTTCCGGCGTCCTGCCCGTGGTCTCGAGGCGGAGCTCCGGATTCTCCGGCGCCTCGTAGGGCGAATCGACGCCGGTGAAGTTCTTGATCTCGCCGCCGAGCGCCCGCTTGTAGAGGCCCTTCGGGTCGCGGCGTGCGCATTCCTCGAAGGGCGTGTCGACGAAAATCTCCACGAACTCGCCCTGTTTCATCATTTCGCGCGCCATCTGCCGCTCGGCGCGGAAAGGCGAAATAAAGGAGACCAGCACGATGAGCCCGGCATCGGCCATCAGCCGCGCGACCTCGGCGACGCGGCGAATGTTCTCGACACGGTCCTCCTCGGTGAAGCCGAGATCACGATTAAGCCCATGGCGGACGTTGTCGCCGTCGAGGATATAGGTGTGCCGTCCCGCGGCGTGCAGCTTCTTTTCCAGCAGGTTGGCGATCGTCGATTTGCCCGAACCGGAGAGCCCGGTAAACCAGAGCACCGCCGGTCGCTGCAGCTTCAATGCCGCGCGCGCGGCGCGGTCCACATCGAGCGCCTGCCAATGGATGTTCTCTGCCCGCCGCAGCCCGTGCAGGATCATGCCGGCGCCGACCGTGGCGTTGGTGCGGCGGTCGATCAGGACGAAGGAGCCTGTGGCGCGGTTCTCGGCGAAAGCATCGAACGCGATCGGCGATTGCAGCGAGATGTTGCAGACGCCTACTTCGTTCATCTCCAGCGATTTCGCCGCTTCATGGGCGAAATTGTTGATGTCGATCCGGTATTTCAGTTCGGTAACGGTCGCGTTCGCCTGGTCGGTTTCGGTGCGCAGGAAATAGGCGCGGCCGGGTAGCAGCGCGTGTTCGTCGAACCAGACGATATTGGCGGTGAACTGGTCGGCGACCATCGGGCGCGCGTCGGGGGCGACCAGCATGTTGCCGCGCGACGCCTCGATGTCGTCGTCGATGAGAAGGGTGACGGCCTGCCCCTCGACCGCCTCGTCAAGGTCTCCGCCATAGGCGACGATGCGGCTGACCCGCGAGGCCTTG
>JBQCFA010000520.1:0-2245 GCA_051959695.1 Rhizobiaceae bacterium | reverse complement strand
GCTGCTCAACCTGATCCTGATCGCCAACGCCGCCATCCCGCGAGGAGGCAAGCTGTCGGTGATGCTGGAAAATCCCGAGACGGAACCGAAATTCACCCTCGTCGCCAGTGGCCCGATGGTGCGCGTGCCACCAAAGTTCCTTGAAATGCACTCCGGCCAGAAGCCGGAGGAGGCAGTGGATGCCCATGCGGTCCAGCCTTACTATACGCTTCTCCTCGCACGCGAGACCGGAATGCCCATCGAGATTCGTGCTTCGGCCGAGGAAATAAGGCTGACGGCGAGCCGCCGGTAAGGCGTGGCGACGTTCTCCGACCATCCGGCATGGTCACGCGCGCCGTTTTTTGGCCCTGCCTTGCTCGTCGGGGAGCCGAACGATCGTCCGACCAGACTAAAATTTAACCGTTTTCGTTCCCAGGTTTCTTAACCGTTCTCGTTTAGGTTAAGCCACTGCCGGCTGTTCGGGCTCGATCCGCGGCCGCGCTGCTCAGGGGATGGAAGATGAAGCGCTGCATGATCGTCGACGATTCGAGCGTCGTGAGGAAGGTCGCCAAGCGGATACTCGCCAGCCACGACGTCCTTGTCGTCGAAGCGGCAAGCGGAACCGAAGCGCTGAGCCTTTGCGCAGGCGAGATGCCCGACCTGATCGTGGTCGACACTACCCTTCCCGACATGGCGGCGGCGGATTTTATCCGGGAAGTGCTTTCCCGCGACGCGGAGATCAAGCCGCGGGTGATCATCTGCATCGCAGAGGTGGATGTCGGCGCCATCATGCGCGCCAAACGCGCCGGCGCCTCGGGCTATCTACTGAAACCGTTCAACCGTCCGCAATTGCTGGAACGCTTCCGCGAATTCGACGTAGCTGCCTGAGAACGGCAACAGCCTGTCGGCAACAAGGCAGTCGCCGGGGCAATACAAAACCGCTGCAGCCAGGCTCGGCGTGACCCCGACTGCCGACTGCCTGGTCGCGACTGCCGACCTCAGGCGCTTTCGCGGATTTCCTCGGGCTCGCGCAGAACGTAGCCTCGGCCCCACACCGTTTCGATGTAGTTCTGACCGCCCGACGCGGCGTCGAGCTTCTTGCGCAGCTTGCAGATAAATACGTCGATAATCTTCAGTTCCGGCTCGTCCATGCCGCCGTAGAGATGGTTGAGGAACATCTCCTTCGTCAGCGTCGTGCCCTTGCGCAGCGAGAGCAGCTCCAGCATCTGGTATTCCTTGCCGGTCAGATGTACGCGCTGGCCACCGACCTCGACGGTCTTGGCGTCCAGGTTGACGACAAGGTCGCCCGTCGTGATGGCCGACTGGGCGTGCCCCTTGGAACGGCGCACAATGGCATGGATGCGGGCGACCAGCTCGTCCTTGTGGAACGGCTTGGTCATGTAATCGTCCGCGCCGAAGCCCAGGCCCCTGACCTTGTCCTCGATGCCTGCCATTCCGGAAAGGATGAGGATCGGCGTCTTCACCTTCGACAGGCGAAGCGTCCTGAGAACCTCGTAGCCCGACATGTCCGGCAGGTTCAGGTCGAGAAGGATGATATCGTAGTCGTAGAGCTTGCCGAGATCGACGCCCTCCTCCCCGAGATCCGTCGTATAGACGTTGAAGCTCTCCGATTTGAGCATCAACTCGATGCTCTGTGCGGTCGCACTGTCGTCTTCAATCAGCAGAACGCGCATTTAGGTCCCCTTTTCTGCCGCCAGCCCGGTTCGCCCAACCCCGGGCCGGGTGCGCCCGATCCTGAACCGCAGCAGTCAACACGTGAATCGCAGGCTGCCACCGAATGGTTAACAAAATATAATTCCGTTTGGCAAGCGGTAACAATCCGTCCAACATTCATAGGCACGCGTTTGAATCCCTTGAGGAATCATAGCGATAAAATCCTCGAATCGAACTTCAACAAACCACCCTAAGTGATTCAACTGACTCGACTTGTGGGGATTTGTCGGCCCACTGCGAATTTTTACCGGCCCTTAAGTCCTGCCACGTATGATTAACAATGCCCGTAAACGAATGGTTACCGTCGGCGCAAAAGCTTAGGAATTTGTTTCCGGGTGCGATTCGGCGCTGGCCAGCCTTTCGGAGCGGGACGGAGAGGGTGCGAGGGGTATCGCCCAGGGCCTCCGGGGAACAAGGCGTTCGCGTTTCGGGAGTATGATGGCATGAAATCACGTGAGAACCTCGTTCGGCTGAAGCAGTTTCAGGTGAACGAGAAGCGGCGGCAGCTCCTGCAGCTCGATATGATGATCGC
>JBQCFA010000519.1:0-4754 GCA_051959695.1 Rhizobiaceae bacterium | reverse complement strand
ACCGCCGGGTCGATCGTCGGGAAGAAAGTATCGCCCTCGACCGCCGCGAGAACGTGCGTGACGTGCAGCCAGCCGGTAAGAGGCATGGCTTCCCTGTAGATTTCGCCGCCGCCGATGATGCAGACCTCACTTGCTTCCGGCATGTCGGCGGCGCTCTCCCTTCCAAGGCGGATCGCTTTTTCCAGCGAGGGCGCCACCCGCACGCCCTCTGCATGCCAGCCCGGCTGCCGTGTCACCACGATGTTCAGCCTCCCTGGCAACGGCTTGCCGATGCTCTCATACGTCTTGCGTCCCATGACGACGGGATTTCCCATCGTGTCGGCCTTGAAGCGCTTCATGTCGGTGGAAAGGCGCCATGGCAGGCCTCCGGCGCGCCCGATCACGCCGTTCTCGGCGATGGCGACGTGGATGCCGACCTGAAGCGGCTTGCCATGGGTCATCGGGCGGTGCTCACACCGCGACCTTGGCGCGGATATGCGCGTCGGCTTCGTAATTCTCGACACGGAAATCCTCGAAGCGGAAGGCGAACAGATCCTTCACGTCGGGATTGATCCACAGCGTCGGCAACTTCTTCGGGCTACGTTTCAGTTGCTCGCGCGCCTGCTCGAAATGGTTGGCGTAGAGATGCGCGTCGCCCAGCGTCAGGATGAAGTCGCCCGGCTCGTAGCCTGACACCTGCGCCACCATCATGGTGAGCAGCGCATAGGACGCGATATTGAACGGCACGCCGAGGAAGATGTCGCCGGAGCGCTGATAGAGCTGGCAGGAAAGCCGGCCGCCCGCCACGTAGAACTGGAAAAGGCAGTGGCACGGCGGCAGCGCCATCTCGTCGACGAGAGCGGGATTCCACGCCGAAACGATCAGCCGGCGCGAATGAGGATTGCGCCGCAAATCCTTCAGCAGGTTGGCGATCTGGTCGATATGGCGGCCGTCCGGCGCCGGCCAGGAACGCCATTGATAGCCGTAGACCGGCCCGAGATCGCCGTTCCCGTCGGCCCATTCGTCCCAGATGGAAACGCCATTCTCCTTCAGGTAGCGGATGTTGGTGTCGCCGGCGAGAAACCAGAGCAGTTCATGGACGATCGATTTCACATGCAGCTTCTTGGTGGTGAGGAGCGGAAATCCGTCGGCCAGGTCGAAGCGCATCTGATGGCCGAAGATCGAGCGCGTGCCGGTGCCGGTGCGGTCCGGACGGTCGGTGCCATGTTCGAGCACATGGGCGAGCAGGTCGAGATATTGGCGCATCGGCGGTCCGCGATTCGAGGTTGGCGATCATAGCAGGGAGGCCGCCCGGCAGGCAAAGCAGGCGTGCCCCCATCGCCTTGGGGCTTGCCTGCGGCCATCTCCGGCGCGGCTAAAGGTCGGCCAGCTTTCCCAGATGCTTCGCCACGAGATAATAGAACGTCACGCGGCTCTTGGAGTGATCGGAGGCCATGGTCTCGCAGACCAGTTCCAGGATCCGGTCGACCTTCGCCTCATCGTTGGCGCCGAGTTTCTTGGCGCACCAGCTCTTCTTCACCCGATCGAGTTCCTTCGGGTCGGAGCAGGAAACCAGCGAGGAATCGCGGTTCCTCAGCGCCACGCCGAGATGCTTGACGATCCTGCCGACGATCTCCTCGCTTGCGGTGGCGTCGTATTTCCTCACATCGGCGAGATAGTCAGCCATCATCGTCTCCCAGAAAGCTCCGCCCGGCCGCGGGTCATGGACCTCGCACCAGCGAATCTCGGCAAACCGGCCCTCCGAGTCAATGCGCGGATGGATTTCCGACGACGGGCGTCGGCTCTTCCCTTATGCCTCCTTCGCACCTATATTCGGCCTGCCGGCTTGTCCGGCTATGGCGATAAACGGCCGATGTAATAAGCCTTTCGGACCCGGGGGCGGTACCCGGCGCCTCCACCAAAACCCGCAGACGAAGCATCTTCACGGGCGGTTTTTGCTGGGGGCGAAATAGGATCGACGAGGGTGTAAAGATCGGACTTTTGCCCGGCATTGTACCACCGTTATCGGGCTAAACTTATAGTTGCCAACGACAACTATGCGGAAGCTCGTCTCGCTGCTTAATGCGGCGCGAACGCTTCAAATCAAGCCCTAGTGGTTCGCACTGCTAGGCGGGGTCCGGAGGCACCTGGCAACAGAAGCCTCCACTTCCTTCCTTCGCAGGATTTTCTCTTTCGGATCGCTTGAGCGTCGTCGCGACCGCGGCCGGGCAAAGCCTCTCCTGCCCCACTGTCAGGAGCAAACGGACTGGCGGTTGCCATTGCCGTACGGGTTTGTTTGTCTCTGCGACCCTCTGATGGAGAGTCCCGTGGAAACATATTATCCGGTGGCGATCGTCACCTTGTTGTGCAGCCTTTCCATCTTCGGAATGGCGCTCACCGTCGCGCGAACGCACAAGAAAACGGGCATTCTTGCTCCAACCATGACGGGCGATCCTCTGCTCGAGCGGGCTATTCGCGCCCACGGCAACACGATCGAGTGGCTGCCGATCTTCCTGCCCTCCATGTGGCTGTTCGCCATCTACTGGAGCGCGCCCTGGGCGGCGGCGTTCGGACTGCTCTGGCTCGTCGGACGCATCGCCTATTTCGTCGGATACCTGTCCGCGCCGCTAAGGCGATACCCCGGCTTCTTCATCCAGTCGACCGCCGCCTTCATCCTGCTGTTCGGCGCGCTCGGGCGAATCATCTATCTCGAGATCGGCTAGACGAAGGCTACCTCGCAGGCACCCGTCCCTGCGACGCCCGTCCGCCAAGCGCGAACTGCGCCAGGATGAAGGCGGCGAGCGCGCAGCCGGCGGTCCCGGCGACCATCGGCAGCACTGTCCCGTTGGAAAACCAGCCCACCACCGCCATGGCGAAGACGCCTGCAACGAACTGCAACGTCCCCATCAGCGCCGACGCGGCGCCCGCGATCGGCCCGTGGTCGTCGAGCGCCAGCACCGAAGTCGTCGGCATGACCAGGCCAAGGAAGCCGTAGCCGACGAAGAGGAAACCCATCAGCACGTCGAGCCGATCGACGCCAAAAAGGACGAACGCCAGCAGAAGCGCCATGAAGCCCATATAGCCGGCGACGGAGATGCGCACGACGCGCTCCAGGCCGAAGCGTTCGGTCAGCATGCCGGTAAGCTGCGCCATGGTGAAGAAGGAGACGGCGTTGAAGGAGAAGGCCAGGCTATATTGGAAAGGCGTCAGCCCGAAATGATCGATGAAGACGAAGGAAGAGGACGACAGGTAGACGAAGAAGCTCGATATCCCGAAGCCCGAGGTGAAGGTCAGCGCCAGGAAGCGGCCATCCCTCAGGAGATACCAATAGCTCGCCGCCGCGCCGCCTATGCTGGCCCCGAGCCGGTCTTCTGGCGGGCGCGTCTCCGCCTGGAAGAACGCGAGCAGCGCGACGGCGACGACCGCCGCTCCGGTCACGGTCCAGAAGATCGCCCGCCAGCCGAAATTTGCGATGATGAAGCTGCCGGTGAGCGGCGCTAGCAGCGGCGAGACGCTGAATACCAGCATCAGGAGCGACATCAGCCGCGTCGCTTCCGCCCCCGTATGCAGGTCGCGCACGATGGCGCGCGGCACCACCATGCCGGCGCAGGCACCGAGCCCCTGCACGAAACGGAACGCGATCAGCCATTCGACCGTGGGGGAGAGCGCCGCGCCGACGCCGCCGGCAGCGAACAGGCCGAGGCCGGCATAGAGCGGCGCCTTGCGGCCGACCATGTCGGAAAGCGGCCCGACCAGGAGCTGGCCGGCGCCTACGGCGAGGAAGAAGGCGAGCAGCGTCATCTGCACCGCCCCGGCCGAGGCGGCGAGATCGCTTCCGATCGAAGGCAGCGCCGGCAGGTACATGTCGATCGCGAACGGTCCGACGGCCGAGACAAGACCGAGCACGACGGCGATGCGCAGGAATCTTGCTGTCATGTCACTGATCCGGACGGCTGGCGCGAGGGTTCTGCCGTATAGACGATTCGCGTCGCCGCAATCCGACGCGCCTTACGAAAAAATGCCCCGGTTTCCTTCCGCGGGTGCCGCTGGCGACCGGATTGCCGGGGTCAAGGCCCGCGAGGCGCCTATATGCTGTCACGCGGCGGCCAATACAAGGTTTACGCCGCGCCTAAGCTTGATTAGAGGTAAGCTCGTCGGAACCTCGCGCAACCCGGACGACAAATGGCCGAAGATCACATCCGCTATGACATCCTTGTCCAGGAGGCCTTGCGCGCGGTCATGCGCAAGGTGCTCACGGAGGTCGCGCGCACCGGGTTGCCCGGCAACCATCATTTCTTCATCACCTTCATGACCAACGCGCCCGGCGTGCGCATCTCCAGCCGGCTGCAGGAGCGCTATCCTGAGCAGATGACGATCGTCATCCAGTATCAGTATTGGGACTTGAAGGTCAGCGAGACGGGCTTCGAAATCGGCCTGTCCTTTTCCGATATCCCGGAAAAGCTGGAGATACCGTTCTCCGCTGTACGCGGCTTCTACGATCCGTCGGCGAATTTCGAGCTCGAGTTCGATCCGAAACAGGATGCCGAGGCCGCTGAGGCGGCGCCCGCACCCGCCGAGGTCGAAACCCTCAAGAGTCCGCGCGCCAAGAAACAGGACGCCGAGACCGGCAAGCCGGCGGCCAAGGAAAAGGCCAAGCCCGCCAAGGCTGAAAAGCCCGAGCCCGATGGCGGCAAAGGCGCCGACGTCGTGTCGCTTGACGCCTTCCGCAAGAAGTAGCGGAACGGCCATGGCTGAAATCGTCAACCTCAGGGCAG
>JBQCFA010000518.1:0-3921 GCA_051959695.1 Rhizobiaceae bacterium | reverse complement strand
GATCTCGGAGAGCGGGTTGGTCTGGTCCATGAACTGCGAGAGCTGCGAGGAACCGAAGAACTCGCGCACGGCGGCGGCCGCCGGCTTGGCGTTGATCAGGTCCTGAGGCATGACCGTGTCGATCTCGATCGAGGACATGCGCTCCTTGATGGCGCGCTCCATCCTGAGCAGCCCAACGCGGTACTGGTTCTCCATCAGCTCGCCGACCGAACGCACACGCCGATTGCCGAGATTGTCGATGTCGTCGATCTCGCCCTTGCCGTCGCGCAGTTCGACCAGCGTCTTGACGACGGCCAGGATGTCCTCCTTGCGCAGCACGCGCACGGTGTCGGGGCAGTCAAGTTCCAGCCGCATATTCATCTTGACGCGGCCGACGGCAGACAGGTCGTAGCGCTCGCTGTCGAAGAACAGCGAGTTGAACATCGCCTCGGCCGTTTCCAGCGTCGGCGGCTCGCCGGGACGCATGACGCGATAGATGTCGAACAGCGCGTCCTGCCGACCCTCGTTCTTGTCGACGGCCAGCGTATTGCGGATATAAGCGCCGACATTGACGTGGTCGATGTCGAGTATCTCGATCTCGTCCGCGCCGGACTCCAAAAACGCGACCAGGTTGCCCTTGCGCTGGCCAGTCTTGGCGTCTTCCGTCATCTCCAGCTCGTCGCCGGCCTCGAGATAAATCTCGCCCGTCTCCGGATTGACGATGTCCTCGGCGATATAGGAACCGATGAGATCCTCGTCGGTCGCCTTGATCGCCTTCAGCCCTTTCTCCACGAACTGGCGCGCCTGGCGCGCCGTGATCTTCTTGCCCGCCTCGACGACTACCTCGCCCGTGTCGGCGTCGACGAGGTCGCCGACAGCCTTCAGGCCGCGGAAGCGCTCGACATTGAAGGGAATGCGCCAATGGTCGCCGGAACGCTTGTAGGTGATCTTGTCGTAGAAGGTCGACAGGATCTCCTCGCCGTCCATCCCGAGCGCCATAAGAAGGCTCGTCACCGGAATCTTGCGACGGCGGTCGATGCGCGCATGGACGATGTCCTTGGAGTCGAACTCGATATCGAGCCACGACCCGCGATACGGGATGACGCGCGCGGCGAACAGGAGCTTGCCCGACGAATGCGACTTGCCCTTGTCATGATCGAAAAAGACGCCCGGCGAACGGTGCATCTGCGAAACGATCACGCGTTCGGTGCCGTTGATGATGAAAGTGCCGTTCGACGTCATGAGCGGCATGTCGCCCATGTAAACGTCCTGCTCCTTGATGTCCTTGATGGACTTCGCCTGCGTGTCCTCGTCGATATCGAACACGATGAGACGCAGCGTCACCTTGAGCGGCGCCGCGTAGGTCAGGTCGCGCTGACGGCATTCGTCGACGTCGAACTTCGGACCCTCAAACTCGTACTTGACGAATTCGAGCATCGAAGAACCCGAAAAATCGGAAATCGGGAAGACGGACTTGAATACCGCCTGCAGACCTTCGTTCGGACGTCCGCCCTCGGGCTCCTCGACCATGAGGAACTGATCGTACGAAGCCTTCTGAACCTCGATCAGGTTCGGCATCTCCGCGACTTCGGGGATATTGCCAAAAAACTTGCGCACGCGCCTGCGGCCATTAAACGTCTGGGTCTGGGCCATCGTCGCTCCTTCTTGCTGCCAATCCTGGCTGCCTACCTTGCTACCTGCACCGGGCTTTCGGCCCATCAGCCGGGAGCCCGTTCAAAACGGAGAAAACCCGTTTCCCGAAGGCCGCCCGCGGCCGCCGGGAAAAGGGTTCCTGCTCCGATCGCAGAGCCGGCGGACGCAAGGCCCGCCGGCCCGTCGATGCGATCGACTACTTCAAATCGACCTTGGCGCCGGCTCCTTCGAGCTGGGCCTTGATCTTCTCCGCGTCGGCCTTGGAAACGGCTTCCTTGACCGGCTTCGGCGCACCCTCGACCAGGTCCTTGGCTTCCTTCAGGCCAAGGCCGGTGATGGCGCGGACTTCCTTGATGACGTTGATCTTCTGGGCGCCGGCTTCGGTGAGAATGACGTCGAATTCGGTCTTCTCTTCGGCCGGAGCAGCGGCAGCGCCGCCAGCGGCTCCACCGGCGGCCGCGACGGCGACCGGAGCAGCGGCGGAAACGCCCCACTTCTCTTCAAGAAGCTTGGAAAGTTCGGCCGCCTCGAGGACGGTCAGCTTGGAGAGGTCGTCTACGATCTTTGCAAGATCAGTCATTTCAATATTCCTTTACGAGGTTCGAACGTGTTTCGATGACAGCGAGGAACGGCCTCATGCCGCCTCGTCCTTCCGGGCATAGGCGCCGAAAACGCGGGCGAGCTGACCCGCCGGGGCGTTGACGATCTGTGCGATCCGGGTTGCCGGCGTGGAAATCATGCCGACGATCCTGGCCCTGAGCTCGTCGAGCGAAGGCAGGGCGGCAAGCGCCTTGACTCCGTCCGCATCGAGCGCGGTCGATCCCATGGATCCGCCAAGAATGACGAGATTGTCGTTCGTCTTGGCGAAATCGGAAGCGACCTTAGGCGCCGTGACCGGATCGTCCGAATAGGCAATCAGGGTCTGTCCCTTGAACAGCGCCTGGATGCCTTCGGATTCCGTGCCCTGAAGAGCGATGATGGCGAGACGGTTCTTCGCGACTTTTACGGTACCGCCCGCGGCGCGCATCTTCGACCTCAGGTCGTTGATCTGCGCAACGGTCAGACCGGCATAGTGGGCCACGACCACTGAACCCGTGCTTTTGAACACTTCGTTCAGGCCCGTGACGAATTCGCGCTTTTCCGCTCTGTCCACTGCCTATCTCCAGTTGGCGGCCATCCCTCGCGGAACGGCTGCCGGTTGCCTTTTGCCGGGCGGGCTATCCAGAGGATCGACCCGAACGGCGTTCGAGGATCCTGCCCCCTTTCGCCGCGCCTTTCCGAAGCCGGAAAGGCAGGTAGGGCAAAAGGCAAACACGGTTCGAACCTCTTCCGGACGACCGGCTCCGACCGGAACGTCCATCGATGGGTTCTGACCCGTCTCATGCAGGCTCTTGGCGAATTAAGGCGAGCCACCCGCAATCTCGGACAGGATTTCCGGAAGCCTTGCGGGCTTCCGGCATCCGGGCCCTCTCCCGAGGAACCGGAATTCTTGGATCGCGGACCGCGCCGAAGCCAGTCCGCGGGAAATCAGGACGCCGCCGTCAGGCTGGCCACGTCGGTCTTCAGGCCCGGCCCCATTGTCGAGGTCATGGAAATCTTCTTGACGTAGTTGCCCTTGGCGCCAGTCGGCTTGGCCTTGATGACCGCATCGGCGAAGGCGCGTGCATTCTCGGCGATCGCGCTGGCGTCGAAGGACGCCTTGCCTACGCCACCTTGCACGATGCCGGCCTTCTCGACGCGAAATTCCACCGCACCGCCCTTGGAGGCCTTCACGGCCGCGGCGATGTCGGCGGTCACGGTGCCGACCTTCGGGTTAGGCATCATGCCACGCGGCCCGAGCACCTTGCCGAGACGGCCTACCAGCGGCATCATGTCGGGCGTGGCGATGCAGCGGTCGAAATCGATCTCGCCGCCCTGCACCTTGGCCACAAGATCCTCCGCACCAACAATATCGGCGCCAGCGGCCCTCGCCTCCTCCGCCGTCGCGTCCTTGGCGAACACCGCGACACGGACGCTGCGGCCCGTGCCGTTCGGCAGATTGACGACACCGCGGACCATCTGGTCGGCGTGGCGCGGATCGACGCCCAGATTCATTGCGATCTCGATCGTCTCGTCGAACTTGGCGGTCGCGCGCTCCTTCAGCAGCTTGACCGCCTCATCCAGCGAATAGCTCTTGTTGCGGTCAATGCCCTCGCGGCTCTTGGCAACGCGTTTTGCAATCTTGGTCATCGATCAGCCCACCACTTCCAGGCCCATGGAGCGGGCGGAGCCCTCAACCATGCGCATAGC
>JBQCFA010000517.1:0-2906 GCA_051959695.1 Rhizobiaceae bacterium | reverse complement strand
TGATGACCGTCCGACTTCGTCCCTTGTTCTGGCTCTTCGTCGTGGCTTTCAATATTTCGGGAGCCGTCGATCGCCTGATCAACTACTATCACGGCGCCCACTTCGGACTTCCGGAAAGCGCGGGCGAACTGGCAGCGGCCTACTGGATCCCGATCCTGTACGTGCCCGTACTGATGATTACGCATGTGCTGGCGTTTTACCTGTTGGGGCGACAACTCCTAACGGCTCGGGCACTCGCAGGAACAGCTACACATACTGCCAGTTTCGGCCGCTGAATTCGACCTCAACTCGGGGCCGTTCCCTGTGGCTTACTCAAACGGCGTAGCAACGGATTTGCTCCTGGGGCCGACTGATAGTGCCGGCGGACAAGCGGACTGCCGCGACACCCTAGCCAGGCGTCAGTAGGTGGCTCTTCCGCCCGAGAGATCGAACACCGCTCCGGTCGTGAAAGAATTTTCGGCAGTCGACAGCCAGGCGATCATGGAGGCCGCTTCCTTGAGCTCGAGCATCCGCCCGCGCGGTATCTTGCCGAGGATGTATTTGAGATGCTCGGGAGACTGCCCCATGGCGCCTGCCGTCTTCGCCACCGCCGGCGTGACGCAATTCACGGCAATGTCCTTCGCCGCAAGCTCCTTCCCCAGAGACTTGGTCAGCGCTATCACGCCGGCCTTCATGGCGCTGTAGGCCACGGCGTTGGGATTGCCTTCCTTGCCGGCAATGGAGCTGAGATTGACGATGCGCCCGTACCCGGCCTCGATCATGAAAGGCACGACGGCGCGGCAGCAGTGAAACGTTCCGTTCAAGCCGACCTGCACGACCTCAGCGAAGGCTTCGGTCGGGTATTCCCATGTCGGCATGTTGGGCCCGACAAGAGCGGCATTGTTGATCAATATCTCTATCGTGCCGAAGGTTTCGAGCGTGCGATGCGTGGCCTCTTCGACCGATGCGGGCAGGGCTATATCCGCCTCGACGCAAAATACGCGATGTGGCTGGTTCAGACGCTCCGCGCACCGCTCCAGCATCGACGGGTCGCGATCCCAGATCGCAACCCGCGCTCCCGATGCCAGGAAACGCTCCACGACGGCCAGCCCGATCCCTTGGGCGCCCCCGGTGACCACCGCCGTCTGCTTCTCAAGATCATATCTGTTCATGGCGGCAGAATAGGGTTCTATGGCCATCGTCGGAAGTTTTGATTAGGAATTCCGACATCGTCATCCGCGAATTCAGACGAGACCGCCGTCGCGACGACCATCGAGGCGCGATCCGGGCGGATCGACAGGCATGGAAGGACGTGAAGCCGGGTGCGTTTTGATCTCTTGTCGTTGGAACTCTTCGTGACGGTTTGTGAGGAGCAGAGCATCGCCAAGGCGGCGGACAGGCAGAACATCGCCGCCTCCGCCGTAAGCAAGCGAATCTCGGACCTGGAAGGCCGGCTGAGGACCCCGCTCTTCGTGCGCGGTTCCAAGGGATTGGAACTCACGCCCGCGGCTCATTCCTTGCTGCATCACGCGCGTATCGTGATGCGCGACCTGGCCCTGATGGAATCCGAGTTGACCCATCACGCCCAGGGAATGAGCGGCCGTATCCGCCTCTATGCCAGCGTCTCGACGATCATCCAGCATCTTCCCGGCGAGCTTCGGGCCTTTCTGGGCCTTCATCCGGCCATCCGGATCGATCTCCAGGAGGGAACGAGCCAGGAAGTCGCCCAGGCGGTCGCCGAGAACGCGGCCGATCTCGGCGTCTTCGGGGGCGTGGTGCCGCGCCAGGGCCTGACGGTCATTCCTTACCGAACCGACCGTCTTAAAGTGCTGCTGCCGATCGGGCATGCGCTAGGCGAGCGGCAATCCGTCAGGTTCGAGGAACTGGCGGAGTATGATTTCATCGGACCGAGCAAGGGAAGTTTTCTCGACTCGCTCGTGCTTCGCGCCGGCTCGGAGCTGTCCGGTCCCTTGAAAATGCCGATCCGGGTGCACGGGTTTGAAACCGTCGCCGGCATGGTAGAGGCGCAACTCGGTATCGGTCTCGTCCCGGAGGTGTGCGCCGAACACTACGTCGCCCACGGGCGCCTGGTCGCCATCGACCTGGATGAGGCATGGGCCGAGCGGCAATGGAACCTCTGCGTCCAGAACGTTCACAACGTCCCGCCGCCCGTGCGCTCGCTGCTGGAACACCTGACCGGGAACAAGGGCTCCCGGGTCTGATTGCAACGCTGAGTCCCTGCATTCCGCGCGGCCGGGATGGCTTGCGCGCGCGTGCGGCCCGTGCCGCCGGCCCTACAGCAACAATGTCGGCAGCCACATGGTGATGGCTGGAACGAAGGTCAGCACGAGGAGGACCAGCACATAGATGGCGATGATGTAGAGGATATCGGGAAACGAATCCTGCATTTCTATGCCGCATAGCCGCGTCGAAATGAACAGGGTCACCGCCATGGGAGGCGTCATCGCTCCGACGATCAGATTGACGATCAGCAGAATGCCGTAGTGGACAGGATCGAAGCCAAGAGAGACGGCGATGGGCAACAGGATGGGAGTCGTGATCAGCACGATCGAAGACGTCTCCATGAACGTCCCGAGGAACAGGAGCAGCGCGGTGATCATCAGCATGATGATCGTGCCGTTGCTGCTGACGCTGACGAAGAGATCGGCAATCGTGTCGGGTATGTTCTCGATGGCCAGGTACCATGCGAAGGCATTGGCGCAGGCGATAACGAACAGGATCATCGTGGCGGCGGTCATCGCTGTCGTGCAAGCGTCCATGAACTTGCGCAGGTCAAGTTCGCGATAGACAAAGGCGCCGAGAATGAAGGCGTAGACGGTGGCGATGACCGCTGATTCCGTCGGCGTGAAGACGCCCGCCATGATGCCGCCCAGGACGACGACCGGCATTCCAAGCGGCAACAGGGC
>JBQCFA010000516.1:0-4948 GCA_051959695.1 Rhizobiaceae bacterium | reverse complement strand
CTTCCGAACTTGCATTGCGATTGGTTCGAGGCGATCGGAGGGTAGGGCGGACCTCCTCTTGGGAAGGTGAGTCTATTCTAGAACGGATTCAGCGATGTCTTTGAAAACATTGACGAACATCGCCTCGGTCAGCACGCCCGTATTGGTATTGTAGCGGGAGCAGTGATAGCTCGGAAAAAGAGAGAGTTGGCCGCTCTCGTAGCGTGCGCCGTGCCGGAAGGGGAGCGCTGCCACCCGCTCGCCGAGCGCGCGCACGGTCGATTGATGGGCGATGGCGCCGAGCGTCATGATTGCCTGCAGGTTCTCGAAGCGTTCGATCGTCGCCGAGAGGAAGCGGCGGCAGGTGGCGATTTCCGCGCCGACGGGCTTGTTCTGCGGTGGGACGCAACGCACGGCATTGGTGATCGCTGCGCCGGCGAGTTGCAGCCCGTCGTCCGGCCGGGCCTCGTAGGTTCCGCGCGCGAAGCCGTGCGCTGTCATCGTCCGGTAGAGGAGGTCGCCGGCATAGTCACCGGTGAAGGGCCGGCCGGTCCGGTTGGCCCCGCGCAGGCCGGGAGCCAGCCCGACGATCAGGAGCCTGACCGAAGCGTCGCCCTCCGGCGGTACGAAGGTCGGGACGGGGGCGTTCCACCATGACGGCTCGCGCTGCCGCCATTCGGCGACGAAAGCGTGCAGCCTCGGGCAGAGGGGGCAGTCGTGCGGGGGTTCGGCGGCCACGGAAGGCGTCGTCGTCAGTAGGAATCCTGCTCCTCTTCCTCCGGGCCGGGGCGCCTTGCGGGCCTTTCCGAAGGATCGCGGCCGATATCCGCCTTCAGCGAAGCGAGGTCGAGGAAGTGGTCCGCCTGCCGGCGCAACTCGTCCGATATCATCGGCGGCTGCGACGTCATCGTCGATACGATCGAGACTTTGCGGCCCTTGCGCTGGAGTGCTTCGACGAGCGTGCGGAAATCGCCGTCGCCGGAGAAGATGACATAGTGGTCGACGACGTCCGCCAGTTCGAGCGCATCGATCGTCAGCTCGATGTCCATGTTGCCCTTGATCTTGCGGCGGCCGGTGGAATCGGTGAATTCCTTGGCCGGCTTGGTCACCACCTTGTAGCCATTGTAGTCGAGCCAGTCGATCAGCGGCCGGATCGAGGAATATTCCTGATCCTCCACCAGCGCCGTGTAGTAGTAGGCGCGCAGCAGATAGCCGCGCTTGTGGAAGCTGGCCAGAAGCTTGCGATAATCGATGTCGAAGCCGAGCGCCCGGGACGTGGCGTAGAGATTGGCGCCGTCTATGAAGAGGGCGATCTTCTCGAGTGGGTCGAACATGGCAAATTTCCTTTACCGCAATAGGCATAAAGACAATCTGGACGCCAAATCGCCCGGCGCGCGATCCGGGAGGCATGCATCTGGAGATAGCGTTGGCGGCGCGGCTTTCCAAGGCTGTCGCGGTTGCCAGGCGAAAAAATCGGCGGTCCGGAGGTCGTCGGTCGAAGACTGTCCTTGCCCTTGCCGTCGGGCCTTCCGCCTTTCGCCCTCGTTGCGGCATTTCCTTCTTGCTTCTTGTATTTCCGCGTCGATCGGTTTATCTGACCGCCAATTCCCGGAACATGCTTTTGAACGAAAGGGGCGAGAATGGCCCGCGTTACCGTTGAAGACTGCATCGACAAGGTGGACAACCGGTTTGACCTGGTCCTGCTCGCCGGCCACCGCGCCCGCCAGCTTTCGCAGGGTGCGCAGATCACCATCGACCGCGACAACGACAAGAATCCGGTCGTGGCTCTGCGCGAGATCGCGGACGAGACGCTGTCGCCCGGCGATCTCAAGGAGGATCTGATCCACTCGCTGCAGAAACATGTCGAGATCGACGAGCCGGAGGGCGAGGCCGCCCCCGAGATCGCCGATCAGTCGCAGCCGGCGGTTGGTGACGCGCAGCCCGAGGAGGAGAGCGTGTCCTTCGACCGTATGTCGGAGGAGGAACTGCTCGCCGGCATCGAGGGTCTCGTGCCGCCGGAAAAGAGCGACGATTTCTGATATTTGCATCGCGCGGGCGCTCTTTCGCGCCGGCGGATTGATGGCTATCCTTGACATGCGCCGCACGGCCGTTGCGGCGCCGGGTTTGTTTCCGGTGCGGGCTTTTCCCAATGATGCGGCAGTATGAGCTTGTGGAGCGTGTCCAGCGCTACAAGCCCGACGTCAACGAGGCGCTGCTCAACAAGGCATATGTCTATGCCATGCAGAAGCACGGACACCAGAAGCGGGCCTCCGGCGATCCCTATTTCTCGCATCCCCTCGAAGTCGCCGCCATCCTGACCGACATGCACATGGACGAGGCGACGATCGCGGTCGCGCTGCTCCACGACACGATCGAGGACACGACGGCGACCAGACAGGAGATAGACGAACTCTTCGGTCCGGACATGGGCAGGCTGGTCGAGGGCCTGACGAAACTGAAGAAGCTGGATCTCGTATCGAAGAAGGCCGAACAGGCGGAGAATCTGCGCAAGCTCCTGCTTGCGATCGCCGAGGATGTCCGCGTCCTGCTCGTCAAGCTTGCCGACCGCCTGCACAACATGCGCACGCTCGATCATGTGCCGCCGGACAAGCGCGTCAGGATCGCCGAGGAGACGATGGACATCTATGCGCCGCTCGCCGGGCGCATGGGCATGCAGGGCATGCGCGAGGCACTGGAGGATCTGGCCTTCCGCCACATCAATCCGGACGCCTATCGCACGGTAACCGAGCGTCTCGCCGACATATTCGAGCGCAACCGCACCATCCTGACGGACATCGAGAACGCGCTCTCCGGCCTTTTCGCCAAGTACAGGATCGAGGCCGCGGTGAAGAATCGGCAGAAGAAGCCGTGGTCGGTCTTCCGCAAGATGGAGACCAAGGCGCTCTCCTTCGAGCAGCTTTCCGACATCTACGGCTTCCGCGTCGTCGTCGATACCGTGGAGGATTGCTATCGCGCGCTGGGGGCCATCCACACGACCTGGTCGATGGTGCCAGGCCGCTTCAAGGACTACATCTCCACGCCGAAGCAGAATGACTATCGCTCGATCCACACCACCATCGTCGGACCTTCCCGGCAGCGCGTGGAACTGCAGATCCGTACGCACGAGATGAACCGCGTCGCCGAATACGGCGTGGCGGCTCACTCGATCTACAAGGATGCCGGCAGCGGCCACAACGGCGCCGGCCCCGTCATCTCGAAAGACACCAATGCCTATGCCTGGCTGCGCCAGACGATCGAGGCTCTGTCGGAGGGCGACAATCCGGAGGATTTCCTCGAGAACACGCGGCTCGAGCTCTTCCAGGACCAGGTCTTCTGCTTCACGCCGAAGGGCAGGCTGATCGCCTTGCCGCGCGGCGCGACCCCGATCGACTTCGCCTATGCGGTGCATACCGACGTCGGCGACACCTGCGTCGGCGCCAAGGTCAACGGCCGCATCATGCCCCTGGTCACCGAGCTGAAGAACGGCGACGAGGTCGAGATCATCCGCTCCAAGGCGCAGGTGCCGCCGGCGGCATGGGAATCGATGGTCGTCACCGGCAAGGCGCGGTCGGCCATCCGCAGGGCGACGCGTTCCGCCATTCGCAAGCAATATTCGGGTCTCGGCATGCGCATTCTCGAGCGCGCCTTCGAGCGCGCCGGCAAGCCTTTCTCGAAGGACAGCCTGAAGCCTGTGCTTCATCGCCTGGCACGCAAGGATGTCGAGGATGTCCTTGCCGCTGTCGGGCGGGGAGAGCTGCCGTCGACTGACGTGCTGCGCGCCGTCTTTCCCGACTACAAGGACGAGCGCGTTCCTGCCGCCCAGCAGAGTGAGCGGCAGGAAGGCTGGTTCAACCTTCGCAGCGCCGCCGGCATGTTGTTCCATATCCCCGGCCGTTCCTCGTCGCGACGCAAGAAAGGCGGCAAGTCGGGGGAACAGGCGGAGGAGGCGAGCGGCGCACTACCGATCCGTGGCGTGCGCGGCGATCTTCCCGTGGGTTTCGCGCCGGAAGGCGCGGTGCCCGGTGACCGCATCGTGGGCATCCTCCAGCCCGGGTCCGGCATTACGATCTATCCCATCCAGTCGCCGTCTCTGACCGCCTTCGACGATCAGCCCGAACGCTGGATCGACGTACGCTGGGATATCGGCGAGGACCATCGCGAACGCTTTCCGGCGCGCATCTCTGTCACCGCGATCAACGCGCCGGGGTCCCTCGCCGACATCTCCAAGGTGATCGCCGACAACGACGCCAACATTCACACGCTCTCCATGGCGAGGACCGCGCCCGATTTCACCGAGATGATCTTCGACCTGGAGGTCTGGGACCTGAAGCACCTTAACCGGCTGCTGTCGCAACTGAAGGAAGACAGGAGCGTCGGCGAGGTGCGTCGCGTGAACGGGTGAGGGCCGCTATGCCCGCGCGGCTTTCAGCCCACGCGAAATGTCGGCCTTGAGGTCGTCGACGTCCTCCAGTCCGATCTGCAGGCGGATGATCGGACCCTCATACGGCTTCTTCACGGTGCGGTCGCCAAGGAAGACATTCACCGCCAGGCTCTCGTATCCGCCCCAGGAATAGCCAAGGCCGAATATCTCCAGGGCATCCAGAAACGCATGGGCTTCCTTTTCGCCGCCGCCGTCCAGCACGACCGAGAAGATGCCGCTGGCGCCGGAGAAGTCGCGCTTCCACAGCCGGTTTCCGGGATGGCTTTCGAGGGCGGGATGTAGCACGCGTGCGACGCCTTTTTGCGCCTCCATCCAACCTGCGATTGCAAGGGCGCTCTTCCCATGATGCTCGAGCCGCACACCCATGGTGCGCAGGCCGCGCAGCACCTGATAGACGTCGTCCGGACCGGCGCAGCAGCCCATCGTGGTGAAGGTCTGCTGCAGCCGCGGCCAACAGGCTTCGTTGGCGGAGACGGTGCCGAGAAGCACGTCGGAATGGCCTGCCGGATATTTGGTCGCGGCATGGAT
>JBQCFA010000515.1:0-5304 GCA_051959695.1 Rhizobiaceae bacterium | reverse complement strand
CATCGAGTAAGGATACTTCGTCCAGTCGTTCCAGAACGTCGAACCCGGCAGGACGGTGCGCTTCACCTTGATGCCGGCGTCGCGCAACTGGGCGGCGATGGCGTCGCCGGTATTCTTCTGCCAGTCATCATCGACGGTTATCAGTTCATGCTCGAAGTCGGCTTGCCCGGCCTCGGCCATCAGTTTCTTGGCACCGTCCACATCGCGCTTTTTCTTGGGCAGCGGAAAATATTCCGGATGGATCGGACTGACGTGGTGGTTCTCGCCGATCGTGCCGCGACCGCTATAGCCGATCTGCAACACGGCATTGTTGTCGACCGCCATCTGCAGGGCGTTGCGCACCCGCTGGTCGTCGTAGGGCTTGCTCGTCACATGGGTCCGCGCCACGAGCGTGGTCGCGGTCGACACCTCGGTCCTGGCAAGATCCATCTTGTCGAGGATTTCGATGAAGTCGGGCGGCGTTTCCATATTGGCGTCGATTTCGCCTGAATCGAAGGCGTTTACGGTCGCGGAAAAGTCGGTGCCGTAGTCGATGAACTCGACAGCGTCGAGATTCGCTTCGCCGCCCCACCCCTTGCCGTTCTGGCGACGTTGCATCGAGGCCTTCGCGCCCACGGAGTAGGACACCAGTTCGAAGGCGCCGGTGCCGATGGGCTTAGCGGTCGGGTCGCCACCGTCGGCCTCGAAATTGCGATGAACGACCAGGGCCGGATAATCGGTGAAATTGGCTATCAGGGAGATGTCGGGTTCGTTGAGCTTGAGCTTTACGGTGTGATCGTCAGCCTTGGTGATCGCTCCGTCCTTGGCCTTGCCCGTCTTCCCGTCGATAAGCGCGCCGACCCGGGCCGCCATCGAGTTTCCGGCGACGCCTTTCTCGCACCAGCGCGTCAGGTTGAAGACGATGTCGTCCGCGGTAAGCGTATCCCCGTTGTTCCAGGTGACGCCCTTGCGAACGTGCAGCACGTATTCTGTGGCGTCGTCGTTCACCTCCCAGCTCTCGAGCAGCACGGGCTCGAAGGTGAATTCACGCGTATAGCGGACCAGCGGCTCGAGCCAGGTGCGCGACACGTTCGCCAGCTCGACCCAGTCATAGGTACGCGGGTCCTTCTGCGCCTTGACCGGCATCGAGATCCTGAGCGTGCCGCCCTTCTTGGCATCGGCGGCGAAGGCGGGTTTCGGCAGCGCCACGCCGAGCATGCCATACGCCATCGCCGCCGAAGCGCCGAACGTGCTGGCAAGCGCAAGGAACTCGCGACGGTCCATCCGGCCTTTCCGGGCATCCGCCGCCATCCGCTCGATCGACGCCGGCACGCGGTCGCCGTTGCTCCTGAAGAATTTCATATTTTCCTCCCTGCTCTTTTGTTCCTGACCTGCGAAGCCGTCCGCAATCGAAGCCTAGTACCAGGCGTCCTCCATCTCGCTTTTCCGGCGCTTCATGAAATCCTGGAGCGCCTCGTCGATCGCCTCGTCGAGCGGCGGCGCCTCGTATTCGGCGAGCTTCTTCTTCCAAAGGCGATTGGCTCGGACCGCTGCGTCTTCGGAGCCGGCCGCCGACCATTTCTCAAACGGTTCGTTGTCGGCCGTCTCCGAGTCCCAGAAAGCGGTTTCGTAGTTGGCGATCGTATGCGCGCAGCCGAAGAAATGGTTGCCCGGCCCGGTTTCGCGGAAGGCGTCGAGCGCCAGCTCGTTGTCGTCTACCTTGACGCCGTCGCAATAGGAGTGGAGCGCGCCGCAGAAATCCGTGTCCATGACGAATTTCTCGTAGGACATGGAAAGCAACCCGTCGAGGAAGCCAGCTGAGTGCAGGATGAAATTGGCGCCGCAGTGGATGGCGGCGAGCATCGACATCGTGCCCTCCGTCATGGCGTGAGCGTCGGGCAGCTTGGAGGTGGTGAAATTGCCGGAGCAACGCAATGGCAGGTTGAGGCGGCGGGCCAGCTGGCCGATCACCATCGAACCGATCGCGGGTTCCGGGGTGCCGAAGGTCGGAGAGCCGGAGCGCAGCGACATGGAGGAGAGGAAATTGCCGAAGATGACCGGCGCGCCGGGCCGCTCGAGCTGGGCAAGGGCGCAGCCGGCCATGGTCTCGGCCAGCGACTGGGCGATGGCGCCGGCGTTGGTGACCGGGCCCATGGCGCCGCCGAGAATGAATGGAACGATCACGGCGCACTGGTTGGCACGGGCATAGGCGCGTAGCGCCAGTGTCATCGTGCCGTCCCACACAAGCGGTGAATTGACATTGACGTTGCCGAGGATGACGCAGTTCTCGCCGACGAATTTTTCGCCGAAGAGGATGCGCGCCATGGCGATCGAATCCTCGGCGCGGTCCTCCGAGGTCACAGAACCCATGAAGGCGCGGTCGGAATAGCGGATATGGGCATAGACCATGTCGAGATGGCGCTTGTTCACCGGCACGTCGACCGGCTCGCAGATGGTCCCGCCGGAATGGTGCAGCCAGGGCGACGACTGTGCGAGTTTCACGAAGTTCCCGAAATCCTCGATGGTGCCGTAGCGACGGCCTTTGTCGAGGTCCATCACGAAGGGCGAGCCATAGGCCGGCGAGAAGACGATGCTCTTGCCGCCGATCTCGACCGATCGCGCCGGATTGCGCGCGTGCTGTGTAAAGCTTGGGGGAGCGGTCTTCAGGATTTCGCGTAGCAGGCCCGGCTCGAACTTGACCAATTGCCCGTCGACGTCCGCGCCGGCTCGCCGCCAATGGTCAAGCGCCACCGGATCGCCGCGGAACTCGATGCCGATTTCGGCGAGGATGCGGTCCGCGGTTTTCTCGATGCGGACCAGATTCTCTTCGGACAGGATGTCATAGGTCGGAATGTTGCGCACTATGTAGGGTCGGCCGAGTCCGGCCGGTCCGTGCATGCGCTGTTCGCGGCGCGCCATCCTGCCGGCGCGTTCGCGCTTCGGTGCTGCGGGCCTCTCTTCGATCGCGGCGACGGCCATCGATTTTCCTCCGGCTAGAGTTTCAAGGCTAGCGGGCGGAACAAGCGATGTGACGCTGGAAAAATTTCATCAATTAGATAAGCTGGATTTATGGAAAGCCTGCGCCGCCTTTTGCCGTCGATAAGCAGCCTTGTCGTCTTCGAAGCGGCGGGACGGCTGGAAAGCTTCAGTTCGGCCGGCCGCGAACTCGGCATGACGCAAGCAGCCGTTTCTTATGCGATCGCGCGTCTGGAGCAGCAATTGTCGACGCCGCTTTTCCATCGTGAACACCGGAGCGTCCGGCTGACGGAGGCGGGTGCGCGATTCTTCTCCGACGTCTCGCTCGGCCTTTCGCATATCCGCAGGTCGGCGCAGGAACTGCGCGCCGTTTCCGTCGGTCCGCACGTCACCCTTTCGGCGTCGACCGCCTTCGCCTCCTATTGCATGGTTCCCCGCCTGCAGAAATTCCGAGAGGACCTGCCCGGGATCTACCTCAGGATACAGACGGCTGATCGCGACCTCGACCTCCTGGCTGAGAACATCCCCCTTGGCGTCAGGGGAGGCGCGCCGGAAGACCTGCTGGCCTATGACCTCGCCCTCCTGGCGCCGGAGGAAGTCTATCCTGTCTGCAGCCCGTCCTACATCGCCCGCTACGGCAGGCCTGAATCCGTCGAGGCGCTGCTCTCGCACCGGCTGATCCATCTCGAGGAGCCCTATCGTGCGGCGGTGAGCTGGCGGGAATGGTTCGAATCGGCGGGCGTGGACGGCCGGAAGACACCCGGCGGCCTGCAGATCAACGACTATGTGTCGGTGGTGCAGTCCACGATGCAAGGGCAGGGCGTGGCGCTCGGCTGGGAACATCTGACGGCCGGCCTCGTCCAGTCCGGCCAGCTCGTCCGGTTGACGAACCACGTGCTTTCCACCGGGATTTCCTATTACGTTGCTTCGCCGAAGGGCGTTCGGCTCTCCGCGCCGGCGGAAGCGGTGCGGCGATGGCTGACGCAGCAGTTCCGGGGGGAGGCGGGCGGAACGACGTTGTAGACCGCCCGTCCCGGCAATAAAGTGGACTGATCCTTGGGGTGGGTCCTTGGTCATGCGGGAAACGAGGTCGGCAGCTATCCTGGCGGCGGACGCAGTCGGCTACAGCCATGCGGCGGAGACGAACGAACCGCTTGCCCTGCAAGCACTTTCAAACAGCCGCCGGTTGATCGACCCGCTGATCAGGGCGCATGGCGGCCGCATCTTCCATACGGGCGGCGACAGCGTGCTGGCCGAGTTCGCCCGGGCGGACGAAGCCGTGCGCTGCGGCGTCAGCCTGCAGAGGGAATTGAGGGCGGCCGAGAACGCCGAAGCGCTTTTCGGCTTCCGTATCGGTATTTCCTTCGGCGAGGTCGTTACCGACGGCGATGACCTGCTCGGCAGCACCGTCAACCTCGCGGCGCGGCTGGAGGCAATCGCTCCCGCCGGCGGGATATGCATCTCAGGCCCCGTTCACGACGCCGCGGGAGCGATGGGCGAGGAGTGGCAGGATCTCGGCTTGCGCTACCTCAAGAATTTCAGCCGGCCGGCGCGGATATTCCGTTTCGCTCCGCCGAACGCCAGCAACTTGCCGGTTGTCGCCGGCGCGCGGAAGCCGCTCGTCATCGTTTTGCCTCTTGCAAGACAGGGTTCGCGGAAGGACGACGATTATTTCGGCGAAGGCGTCACGGAGGACGTCGTCGCGGGCCTGGCGCGCTTCGGTCGGCTGGCGGTGCTGGGCACGGCCTCGTCGGAGGCCTATCGCGACCGGGCGGTGCGGCTGCCGGAACTGGTGGCGGAACTGGGCGTCGACTACGTGGTCGGCGGAAGCGTCAGAAGCGCCGGCGACAAGGTGAGGTTGTCGGTCCAGTTGCTCGACGCCCGCTCCGGCCTGACTTTGTGGGCGGAAAGGTACGATCGCCCGCTCGGCGACCTGTTCGCGACGCAGGACGAGATTTCGGCGACGATCGTATCGACGCTCGCCGGACAGATCGAAGGCGAGACGGCGGCGGCCGCCGCGCGGAAGCGCACCGAGAACATGGAGGCCTATGACTTCCTCCTGCGCGGCATCCATCAGGCGCGGGATCTCGATCCGAAGGCCGCGGGAGCGGCCCTCAAATTGTTCGAGCAGGCGCTGGCGCTCGATCCGGAATATGCGGCGGCGCTGGCTTGGTTCGCGCTGATGAAGTTGCGGCTTTGGGCGTGGCATCCGGAGCCGGCGGGAGGGGAGGCGATGTTCGCTGCGGCGAAACGCGCCCTGACGCTCGATCCCTCCGACAGCTGGTGCCATCTGGTCTACGGCCAGATCGCGCTTTATCTCGGCCGATTTGCCGAAGCCGAGCAGCACCA
>JBQCFA010000514.1:0-3196 GCA_051959695.1 Rhizobiaceae bacterium | reverse complement strand
TGAGCGGTGAACAGTCCAGCTATACCCCGAGAACCAGGATCGAACGCTGGCTGGATGCCCGGCTGCCGTTGCCGCGGCTAGTCCACGATTCCTTCATCGTCTATCCCGTGCCGCGCAATCTCAACTACGTCTATACGTTCGGCGGCATCCTCACGATGATGCTGGGGGTGCAGATCGCAACCGGCATCGTTCTGGCGATGCACTACGCGGCCGATAGCGGGCTCGCCTTCAACTCGGTCGAGCAGATCATGCGCGATGTCAATTCCGGCTGGCTGTTGCGCTACCTGCACTCGAACGGCGCCTCGTTCTTCTTCATCGCCGCGTACACGCATATGCTGCGCGGGCTCTACTACGGCTCCTTCAAGGCGCCGCGCGAGCTTCTCTGGATTCTCGGCTGCCTCAACTTCCTACTGCTGATGGCCATTGCCTTTCTGGGCTATACGCTTCCCTGGGGCCAGATGTCGTTCTGGGGCGCCACCGTCATAACCGGCTTCTTCTCCGCGATACCGCTGGTCGGCGGCTGGTTGCAGGAATTGCTGCTTGGTGGCTTCGCTGTCGGCAATCCGTCGCTCAACCGCTTCTTTGCGCTACACTACCTGCTGCCGTTCATCCTGACAGGCGTCGTCATCCTGCACATCTGGGCTTTGCATGTGGTGGGGCAGAACAATCCGACCGGCATCGACGTCAAATCGAAGACCGACGTCGTTGACTTCACGCCGCACGCTACCGTCTAGGACATCTTCGGCGCAGTCGCCTTCCTGGTCGTGTTCGCCTATTTCGTCTTCTACGTGCCGAACTATCTCGGCCATCCTGATAACTACACCATCGCCAACCCGTTGAAGACGCCGGCCCATATCGTTCCGGAATGGTACTTCCTGCCCTTCTACGCGATGCTGCGTTCCGTCACCTTCAGCATAGGGCCGATCGATTCGAAGCTCGGTGGCGTGCTGGCGATGTTCGGCGCAATTGCGGTTCTGTTCTTCGTGCCGTGGCTCGACACTTCGAAGGTGCGGTCAGCCGTCTATCGACCCCGGTACCGGCGCGTCTTCTGGCTGTTCGTGGCCGACGCCGTCTTCCTCGGTTGGTTGGGCGCTCAGCCCGCGGAGGGAGCGTACGTCCTGTTGTCGCAACTCGCGACCCTCGGCTACTTCGCCTTCTTTCTCGTCGCGCTGCCGCTGCTCGGCCTGATCGAGACGCCACGCCCGCTGCCGCACTCGATCACCGAGGCTGTTCTGGACGGGCAGAGGAGAGGGAATGGCGAATCTGTGCTCACGCTGGAAAGCGTCGGCGCGAAGAAACACCGATAGTCGAGTAGGAATGCCAAATCCGGATCGGTGACATCAGCCGGCGACGATATCCGCGTATTCTGGATGCTTCTCAAAATACCGTCCCATGAAAGGGCATTTCAGCACCGCCTTTCGACCAGTTTTACGCAAGATCCCGAACGTACCTTGGGCAAGACGCGAGGCGATGCCCTGGCCGGAGAATTCCGCCGGCACCTCCGTGTGGACCAGGACGATCAGCCCGCCTTCTATCCGATAGTAGGCCGCTGCGATCGCGCCGTCCGCAATGGGCAGCTCGAACCGGTGCTGGTTGGCGTTTTCCCTAACTGAAGTGCTCATTTGCGCCTCGCGAGAACAGTGTCCGTGATCCGCCCGGAAGCCCGATCATATGATGTCGGCCAGGTCGTGCAACAAGCAGTCGTCCATGCGGCTTCCACGACCGCTGCCCTCCGCCTATTCCCGCTTAACCTGGACCTTGGCATCGGCCAACCGATGCTTGCGTGCAATGGACGGACCGCCATCAATTTCGCATCTTTCACCTTGTCGCCTGCAGCGCATGGCGAGCCTACAAAATTCCAGTCGCGAGGAAGTCCACATGAAGCTTTACTACAGCCCACTCGCCTGCAGCCTGGCCGACCACATTGCACTTGCCGAAGCGGGCGCGGCGTTCGAGATCGAGCGGGTCGACCTGAAGACGAAACGGACCGCTTCGGGGATCGACTTCAACATGATCAACCCCAAGGGCTACGTCCCGGCCTTAATGCTCGATGACGGCGAAATCCTCACCGAGAACATCGCCGTCCTGGACTGGCTAGCGACGCAATACCCCGTGCTTGCCGTCCCGGGCCCTCTTGGCCGCACGCGACTGCTTGAGGCGCTCGCGTTTGTCTCTACCGAAGTGCACCGGAGCTTCAAGCCGATGTGGCATGGAGGCAGCGACGCCGAGAAGCTGGAGGCGGGAACCATCATTTCCGGTCTATTCGGCTATTTGGCCGACAGATTGGCAGGCACCTATCTCTTCGGCCCGTCACCGAGCGTGGCGGATTTCTATCTCTTCGTGATGTTGCTTTGGGCGGAACGCTTCCAAGTCGGCATTCCCGCACCCCTGATGCTGTTGCGCCATCACATGGCAAGCCGCCCAGCCGTGCAGGCGGCAATGCGCCAGGAAGGCCTCCTTCCAGGAAAGGCGCCACAAGAGCGCGTCGCCTGACATATCAACGGCCTTCCGGCTTTCAGGTCGCAGTCAAACGTTGTCTCTGTCGACCAGTATCCAGCAACCGCCAGGGAGAAAGACGATGTCTTCGTTGGACAATAAAGTCGTAGTCGTCACGGGCGGCAGCTCTGGCATCGGGCAGGCAGCGGCTCAGGGCTTCGCTGGACAGGGTGCAAAGGTCATCATCACCGGTCGCCGCTCTGGCCCGCTTCAACAGGCGGCGAATGCCCACCCGAATATCTTGCCTTTCGTGGCCGACGCTTCGGAACCCGATTCCGCCCGCCGCACGATCGCGAAAGCGGTTGAGAGCTATGGACGGCTCGACACTCTGGTAAATAATGCCGGCGCCGGTGCTCTCTTGCCCTTGAAGGACGCAACCGCGGAACGCATCGCGTCCATCTTCGCCGTGAATGTTATCGGCCCGAGCCTGCTGACGGCAGCGGCGCTGCCGTATCTCGCCGCCACCAAGGGAGCGGTCGTCAATGTGTCGAGCACTTTCGGCCACAAAGCCGCTGCCGATCTTTCCCATTATGCCGCCAGCAAGGCGGCGCTGGAGCATCTCACGCGCTGTTGGGCGCTCGAACTCGCACCACAGGGCATAAGGGTCAATGCGGTGGCCGCCGGGCCGACAGAGTCCGGCGCGCTGACGGGCATGATGGGATTGTCGGCCGAACATGCGGGGGCCGTCGAAGAGATGGAG
>JBQCFA010000513.1:0-2147 GCA_051959695.1 Rhizobiaceae bacterium | reverse complement strand
CCCGACGACACGCAAAACGAGATCGGGCCGCTGATCTCACGGCGCCAGCGCGACCGCGTGTCTTCCTTCGTGGAACGCGCCGCCGAACTGAAGCACATCGAGATCACCACCGGAGGCAAGCCGGGCGAGGGCTCCGGCTTCTTCTACCAGCCGACGGTGGTGGCGGGCGCGCTTCAGGAAGACGAGATCGTGCGCCGCGAGGTGTTCGGGCCGGTTGTCTCCGTCACGCGTTTCTCGGATGTCGACGAGGCGGTCAACTGGGCCAATGACAGCGATTACGGCCTGGCGTCATCGGTGTGGACGAAGGACATTTCGCGCGCCATGGCGACGGCCGCCCGGCTGCAATATGGCTGTACCTGGATCAACACGCATTTCATGCTCACCAACGAGATGCCGCATGGCGGTCTGAAGCAATCCGGCTATGGCAAGGACATGTCGCTCTACGCGCTTGAGGACTATACGGCCGTGCGGCACGTAATGGTGGCGCATTCGTAAGGGCCACAACATTGTACCCCCACCCCTAACCTCTCCCCGCAAAGGGGAGGGGGAAATCGCGATAGCGCCACAAAAGCCAAGGCTGCGGATTTGTGAAGCGACGGCTTCGGGATTCCCCTCCCCCTTGCGGGGAGGTGTTAGAGCATTTCAGCGATTGGCTGAATCGGGGGGATTCCGGCTTTGTCGATTTTGTGATTCAAGATGCTGGCTGGACAGGAGGCCAGCATCGGATGACAGCACCTCTTTCCAATGACCTTCGCGATCGCGTTGTTGGTGCGATCGAAGCGGGCGAAAGCTGCCGTTCGGCGGCTGCCCGGTTTGGCGTCGCGGTATCCTCGGCAGTGAAGTGGCACCAACGCTACCGCGCGACAGGTTCGGTCGCTCCGGGCAAGATGGGTGGTCATCGCAAGCGGATGCTGGAGCCGCACCGGGCGTTCATCGTCGAGCGGATCAATCAGACGCCACACCTGACCCTGCACGGGCTGAAGGACGAGCTGGCGTTACGCGGGGTGCAGGTCTCGCACGACACGGTATGGCAGTTCCTTCGCCGCGAGGGGCTCCGGTTCAAAAAAAACGCTGTTCGCCCTTGAGCAGGCGCGCGCCGACATCGCGCGCCGCCGGCTACGTTGGCGCACCTGGCAGTCTGGCCTCGACCCGAAACGGCTGGTCTTCATCGACGAGACCTGGATCAAGACCAACATGGCGCCGCTCAGAGGCTGGGGACCGAAAGGCAAGCGCCTGCGCGGCTTCGCACCGCACGGACATTGGCGCACGCTGACCTTCCTTGGCGCCCTGCGGCTCGACCGCCTCACGGCACCTTGCGTCTTCGACGGACCGATCAACGGCGAGTGCTTCAGGGCCTATGTCGAGCAGCAACTCGTGTCGGTGCTCGAACCCGGTGATATCGTCGTCATGGATAATCTCGGCTCGCACAAGTCGGCCGCCGTCCGGCAGATGATCCGGAGGGCCGGAGCCCGGCTCTGGTACCTGCCGCCATACTCACCCGACCTCAACCCGATCGAGCAAGCCTTCGCCAAGATCAAACACTGGATGCGAACCGCCCAGAAACGAACCATCGAAGAGACGTGGCGGCACGTCGGCCACCTCGTCTCCACCATCCAGCCCAAAGAATGCGCAAACTACTTCGACAACGCGGGGTACGCTTCCGTCAAAACCTGAAACGCTCTAAGGCGCGATCCTGAACCCGGCCGGGCCGTCGTCGTCCGCGAGTTCCCACGCCACATCCGTCACCGTGGCGAAATCCGGGCCGTGCATGAACGCGTCGAGCATTTCAGAGACGGCGGCTTCGGAGCCGACGATGACGGCGCTGACGGAGCCGTCCCGCTCGTTGCGGACCCAGCCGTCTATGCCGCGTTTTCGGGCCTGGTTCTGAGTCCAGGCACGAAAGCCCACACCCTGTACGTGCCCGGCAATGCGCACCCTGACACAGCGTCGATCCAAGTCCTCGCTCACGCCGGCCTCGCCCGCCTCGTCACGCGCATCGGCAGACCGCCCTGCGGCTGGGTCGTCAGTTTTTGCACCGGCCATGGGTTCGTCTCCTCTACCGTATCAAAGCGGAAGCGCGACAGGAGTACGGCAAGGGCAATGATGGCCTCCTGCATGGCGAAGGAGGCGCCGATGCACACGCGCGG
>JBQCFA010000512.1:0-9564 GCA_051959695.1 Rhizobiaceae bacterium | reverse complement strand
GCGATCCTGCGGTCGGAGAAGCTGGACAATGGGGCGACGGTCTCGTTGGCGCGTCACGCCCGCCATATCGCCGGCCGCCACGCCTTGCGCGTCTTCCTCGACCGCAAGTCGGAAGACGGCCTGGCGGCGGCAGGCCTGCGGGCGCTGAAAAGCCCGCGGACGCTTCCCGCGATCGTGGGCGGCGTGATGCGCGACAAGCTCGATCGCTTCACGGTCACCTCGCCTGGCACCGCCAGGCCACGCTATCTGCTGGCCGCCTCATCCGAAGATCCAATAAAAACGCCCTGATCCGGAGTCCGTTATCCGTTCTGTCCCGCGTGATACCGATATTGTCTTCCGAAATCAGTCGCATGACGGGCTCTCCGATCGAGAGCCGCTCCGCAACATCTAACAGGGCAGCACAAAATGTTACCGGCGACGACGGGCAAACGGCGCGCCGCGCCACATTATTGCGAACTTCAGGACCGAATGAGCAAGCCTGACTATTGATTTCGAGCGTCGTCTTGATCCCGGCTCCGCCTTTGCTCGCGGAGATGAGGCTCAAGCGGATTGGGAGGCACGGCGCCGTCGACAGTCGGCATCGTCTAGACCGTAACAAGCGGCGTGGGAGGCGCGGCTGAACAAGGGAGCCGCCCGATGACGGCAAGCCTCGACCACCGCCTGTACGGCAAGCTCGGAACCTTCGTCATATTGCTCGCCGCGGGTGCGGCGGTCCCGGCGCTGGCCGCTCCCTCTCCGGCCCCGGCCCAATCCGCGGCCAAACCGGCGAAAGCCACGGGGAAATCCTTCGTCGACGATTTCGACAGGCTCGACCGCAAGCGCTGGTACATTTCCGACGGCTGGAACAACGGTAAACATCAGAACTGCACATGGTCCAAGGAGCAGGTGAAGCAGGCCGACGGCAAGCTGACGCTGGAGTTCGCCAAGCGCACGCTGAAGGAGCGCGACCATGTCTGCGGCGAAATCCAGACAAAGAAACGTTTCGGATACGGAACATACGAGGTCCGCATGAAGGCTGCGGCGGGATCCGGACTGAACACAGGGTTCTTCACCTATATCGGATCCGCCGACAAGGAGCCGCATGACGAGATCGATTTCGAGGTGCTGGGCAAGGATCCCTCGAAGGTCCAGCTGAACCAGTTCGTCGACGGAAAGAATGTCGGCGAACAGAAGCTGGTGCCGGTAGGCGGCGGTGCGGACAGGGACTTCCACGACTACGCCTTCATATGGGAGAAGGACCGTATCCGCTGGTATGTCGACGGCAAGCAGATGGGTGAGGCGACCGACCCGGCGAAGATACCCACCCATCCGTCGAAGATATTCATCAGCATCTGGGGCAGCGACACGCTGAAGTCCTGGATGGGGCCATTCAGCGATTTCGACAGGCCGGTCTCGGCCGAAATCGACCGTGTCGCCTTCACGGCGCTCGGCGAGAAATGCCAGTTCCCGCAATCCGTCGCCTGCAAGCTCGACTAGGAAGGAGCTTCATGCTGCGCGTGCTCTATCTGGTGCATGACCTGTCCGACCCGGCCGTCCGGCGCCGGGTGGCGATGCTCGAAGCCGGCGGCGCCGACGTGGCGCTGGCAGGTTTCCGCCGCACCTCCGATGTCCCGCCGGAGCTGTGGCGCCTGTCACCGATCGATCTCGGCCGCACGGGCGACGGCAGGTTCGCCCAGCGACTGGCTGCGATCGCAAGAGCCGCCCTGGCGCTCGGCGCGAAGCTGCGCGGCGTCGCCGAGCCCGACGTGATCATCGGCCGCAATCTCGAAATGCTGGCGCTGGCCGTGCGCGCCCGGGCATCGTTCCGCAAGCGGCCCCCGATCGTCTATGAGTGCCTCGACATCCACCGGCTGCTCCTCGGGCGGCATGTGCTGTCGCGGGCCCTACGCGGCGCGGAGCGGCGGTTCGGGCGCGAGGCGGCGCTCCTCGTGACCAGCTCGCCCGCCTTCGTCCGCGACTATTTCCAACCATTCGGCCAGATCGACGCGCCGGTGGCGCTCCTGCCCAACAAAGTGCTGGAACTGGAGCGGGCGGAAGCGCCCGGCGCCGCGCCGGGACCGGAAAAGCCGTGGACCATCGGCTGGTTCGGCGCCTTGCGCTGCGCCAAGTCGCTCCAACTCCTTGCCTCCTTCACGCGCGAGGCGGGCGGCCGGTTCGAGGTGGTGCTGCGCGGGCGTCCCGCCCGTTCCGAACTGCCCGATTTCGAACGCTTCGTAGCCGCGGAACCGTTCATGCGGTTCGAGGGCGGCTACCGCAATCCGCAGGATCTCGCCCGCATCTACGGCGAGGTCCATTTCTCCTGGGCGATCGACTTCTTCGAGGAGGGGCTGAATTCCGACTGGCTTCTGCCCAACCGGCTCTACGAAGGTTGCCGTTACGGAGCCGTTCCGATCGCGATGCGGCATACGGAGACGGGGCGTTTCCTGACGGAGCGGAAAATGGGACTGTTGCTCGGCGAGGCGACGCCGGCGGCGCTTTCGGAGGCGCTTGGCGCCGTTGACGGCGCGGCCTATTCCGCAATGCGGAAGCAAGTTCTGGAACAGGACCGGGCGACCTGGGTCTGCGATCTCGGCGAATGCCGCGCCCTGGTCGAGCGCCTGGCGGCGCTGCCCGCGACCGCGCCGGGCCATGCAAACTGGCAGCCGGCATGAGCGCGGAGAGAATCATGGCAGAGAAGCCGAAATCGCGATCCGCCCGGCCGGTCATGGCGGTCATCCCCTGCCTCGACGAGGCGGATCACATCGCGAAGGTGATCGACAGGCTCGCCGCCTCTGCCGAGCGTCTCGACATGAACATCGTGGTGGTGGACGGCGGCAGCGGCGACGGCACGCCCGACATCGTCGCGGAGATGGCGGCTTCAAATCCCCGGCTTGCCCTCCTGCACAACGGGAAGCGCGTCCAGAGCGCGGCCGTCAATCTTGCCGTCGAGCGCTATGGCGGCGAATACCGCAGCTTCATCCGCGTCGATGCGCATGGCGACTATCCGGCCAGCTATTGCGACAGGCTGGTCGAGGAGGCGGAGGCGACGGGGGCCGACGCCGTCGTCGTCGCCATGCTGACGCGCGGCGTGGGGGCGTTCCAGAAGGCCACCGCGGCGGCCCAGAATTCAAGGCTCGGCAACGGCGCCGCCGCCCATCGGCTTGCCGCCAAGGGCCGTTGGACCGACCATGGCCATCATGCGCTCATGCGGGTGGAGCCGTTCCGCGCCGTCGGCGGCTACGACGAGAGCTTCAGCCACAACGAGGACGCGGAACTGGACTATCGGCTGCGGGAAGGCGGCTACCGTATCTGGCTGACGGAGAAGACCCACATGGTCTACTATCCGCGGGCTTCCGTCAGCTCCCTCTTCCGCCAGTACCTCGGATACGGGCGGGGCCGTGCCAGGAACATCCTGAAGCATCGCGCGCCGCCGAAGCTGAGGCAGATGGTACCGTTGATGGTCGCGCCTGGCGTCGCCGGCGCGTCGCTTGCCCTGCTCGACTGGACGGCTCTCCTGCCGGCCGGGCTGTGGGCGGCCACCTGCCTCGGCTACGGCGCCTGGATGGCTGTTCGTCGGCGCGACCCCTACGGACCGCTGGTCGGGTTCTCGGCGATGGTCATGCACCTCGCCTGGTCGGCCGGGTTCTGGCTCCAGCTCCTGGAGTTCCGCAAGCGCGATGCGGTCGAATTGGAAGGCGAGCGGACATGACGGGCGCGTCGCCCAACACGGGGCCGCAGCGGGTGGACATATGTGTCTGCACCTACCGCCGGCCCGAACTCGACGACACCCTTCTCGCCATCGGCGAGTTGGCGGTTCCCGAGGGCACGTCGGTCAGGATCATCGTCGCGGACAACGACATGACGCCCACCGCGCGATCCCGTGTCGAGGCGAAGGCTTCGCGCCTGCCCTTCGAAGCGACCTACGTGCATTGTCCGGCGGCGAACATCTCGATCGCGCGCAACGCCTGCCTGGACGCCGCCACCGGCGATTTCATCGCCTTCATCGACGATGACGAGACGCCGTCGCCGCAATGGCTCGTCGAGCTCCTGCGTGGCGCTGCCGGGAGCGGCGCCGACGCGGTGCTCGGCCCGGTCCGGGCGGTCTATGCCGAGGAAGCCCCGGGCTGGATGCGGCGCGGCGATTTCCATTCCACCCTGCCCGTCTGGGTCGAGGGGGAAATCCGCACCGGCTACACCTGCAACGCGCTTCTGCGCCGCGCCTCGCCACGGATCGCGGGCCTGCGCTTCGACCCGGCGCTCGGGCGCTCGGGCGGAGAGGACACGGACTATTTTTCCCGCCTGCATCGGCGCGGCGGCACGATCATCTTCGCGCCGCGCGCAACGGTCTTCGAAAAGGTGCCTTCCCAGCGCGCCAGTTTCACGTGGCTCGCAAGGCGGCGCTTCCGGATGGGGCAGACGCATGGACGGCTTCTGGCGCAACATGGCGGCGGAGCCGCCCTGGCGCGGCAGGTCGGCGTGGCCGCCGCCAAGGTCGGCTATTGCCTCGGCGCGACGGCGCTCCTGGCGCCGGCCGCCGCAACGCGCAACCGTTTCGCGTTGCGCGGGCTCTTGCATGCCGGCGCCGTCGGCGGCCTGCTCGGCATGCGCGGAATCGTCCAGTACGGCGACGGATCGGCAGGGGCACATGGCCATGCCGATTGACGTGACATTCATCATCGCCGCCTTCAACTCGGAGCGAACGATCGTCCGCGCCGTCGAGAGCGCACTCACGCAGGACGGTGTCGGCGTCGAGGTGATCGTCGTCGACGATTGCTCCGGCGACGCCACGGCCAGGGCCGCGCTCGATCTCGCTTCGGACCGCGTCCGCGTCATCCGGCTCGACGACAATCGCGGGCCCGGCGGCGCACGCAATGCCGGCCTCGACGCGGCTCGCGGACGCTGGATCGCCGTGCTCGACGCCGACGACGCGGTCTATCCGGACCGCATGGCGCGGCTCATCCGGCGGGCCGAAGCGGCCGGAGCGGATATCGCCGTCGACAATCTCGACGTCGTCGACGAACGAACCGGATCGATATACCCCATGATCGCGCCCGCGCGCCTCACGGCAACGCCGGAACTGACGCTCGAGGCGTTCGTGGCGGGGAACCACCTTTTCGAGGATACGTTCTCGCTCGGCTACATGAAGCCGGTCGTCGCGCGCGATCTGCTCGATCGGCACGCGCTGCGATACATCGAGGCGCTGCGCATCGGCGAGGACTACGTCTTCCTGGCCTCGGCCCTCGCCAGGGGCGGACGCTGCGTCGTCGAGCCTCTGCCGGGCTATGCGTATCACAGCCATGGCGGCTCGATCTCCAGCGTTCTCGAACTCGGCCATGTCGAAGCGATGCTGCGGGCGGATGAGATCTTCCTGCGCGACCACGCGCTCGATGCGGCCGCGCGCGCGGCGCAGCTTGGTCGCACGCGCAGCCTGCGCAGGGCGGCTTCCTACCTGTCGCTGGTCGGCCACCTGAAGGACCACGCGCCGATCAGGGCGGCCGCGGCGGCGATCGGAAACCCGGCGGCGGTCGGGCTCCTGAGGATGCCCCTCTCGGCGCGGTGGCGACGCCTGACCCGGAACTTTCGCAGCCAGGGCCAACGCGCCTTCGAATAAACCTTCATCCGCCCCCGGAACGGGCCCCGACAGCAGGAGACTATGCAAATGATAAAGACCGGAAATCCAATCTGCCCACCGCTCGCCGGTTTTCGCGGGCATAAGCGGCGCATCGGGTCCGGTTGAGCGGAAACGGCACGGCGGCATCGCGGTTGATCATGCACCAGAAGGCCTATCCACTTGGCGGGAGCCTCCCGACGGAACGGGAGCAGCCGGAACAGTTCATCGATTTGGAGCGTCTGCTCGCCATGGGCGCGCGGCGCGCCAAGGTGATCGTGCTCGGCGCGGCGGTCGGACTTCTCCTCGGCGTGCTCTATCTGGTCTTCACGCCGTCCGAATATACGGCGGTGACCGACGTCCTGATCGACGAGAGCCTGGCGAAATACGCCCAGGACACCGACAATCCGGCGCCGCTTCCCTCGCAGATCGACGCCCTCGTCCTGAGCGAGGTGGAAATCATGAAGTCGGAGCGGCTGGCGCGCACCGTCGCGGCGGCCCTTAAGCTCGACCGGAACGAGGCATTCCTCTACCCTCCGCAATCTCCGGTCGACTGGGCGAGGTCGACGGTAAGGAGCGTCATCCACATGGTGCTCCCGCAAGCCGAGGAGGAAGGGGCGGGCGGTTCCGTGCAGGATGCGCGGATGCGCCGGGCCGTTCAGATCCTGCAATCCAATCTCGACGTCAACCGCGTCGGGCGCAGCTACGTCATCGAGCTTTCCTACCAGTCGAACGACCGTCAGCTGGCGGGCGCCATCGCAAGGGCCTATGCCGACAAGTACCTGTCGGACCAGCTCGACGCCAATTTCAACGCCACCGAGCGTGCTTCGGTCTGGCTCCAGGGCAGGATAGCCGATCTGCGAACGCGTTCGCAGGCGGCGGCGCTCGACGTCCAAAGATACCGCGCCGCGCACGGCCTCACCGCCGCGAGCGGGGAACTGATCTCGGACCAGCAGCTCTCCGATCTCAACAAGCAACTGGTTTTGGCGCAGGCGGACACCGCCAATGCGCTGGCCCGCTACAACCAGTTCAAGGCGATCGTCGACAGCGGCCCCGACAATGCCGTCAAGAACGCCACCGTTCCCTCGGACAAGGACACCGGCAGCAGCGGCAACAACAACATCATCAACCAGTTGAAGGGCCGCTATCTCGATATCACCAAGCGTGAGCAGGAGATCGCGTCCCGCTTCGGCGAGAACCATCCGCAAGCGGTGGCCCTGCGGGAACAGCAGGCCGACCTGGCCAAGCAGATCTACCAGGAACTGCAGCGCCTGACGGAAAGCTATCGCAACCAGTACGAAGTCGCGAAGGCGCGCGAGGACTCGCTGCGCCAGGGCGTTGCCAGCATGGCCAGCCGAAGCACCGAGGACGACCAGTCGATGGTGCAACTGCGCGAACTCGAGCAGAACGCCGACGCGCTCGCCGCGCTCTACAAGGATTTCCTGTCGCGGCATGAGCAGGCGACGCAGCAAGGCTCGTTTCCGATCGCCAAGGCGCGCGTGATTTCGCAAGCCGCCGATCCCGTCTCGCCCTCCAGCCCGCGCAAGGTGCTCGTGCTCGGCCTCTCCCTGGTCCTCGGCCTCTTTGCCGGCGCCGGCGTCGGCGGCCTGCAGGAATTCCGTGAACGCTTCTTCCGCACGGGCGAGGATATCCGCGACACGCTCGATCTCGACTTCTTCGGGTACCTGCCGTTGGTGAACCCCGGCCGCAGCGGTCCGGCCGTGGCGACGGAGCGGGCCGAGCCCGGCACGCTCGAACTCCCGCCGATCCTGCAGGTCGCGACGGAGGCCGCCTCCTCGTCCTTCGCCGAGACCCTGCGCAGCGCCAAGCTCGGCGTCGACATCGTGCTGCAGGGCAAGAACTGCAAGGTGATCAGCTTCCTTTCCGTGCTGCCGCGCGAGGGCAAGACGACCGTGGCCGCGAATTTCGCCCAATTATGCGCGGCAAGCGGGGCAAGGACGCTGCTCATCGACGGCGACCTTCGCAATCCGGGCCTCAGCCGCAGCTTGGCGCTCGAACCGGAGGCGGGCCTGGTCGAGGTCATCGTCGGCGAGGAACGCTGGCAGAACGTCGTCAAGGTCAGTCCGAGAACGCGACTTTCCGTCATGCCCACCGTGCTGCGCGGCCGCCTCTCCCATACCAGCGAACTGCTTTCCGGCCCTGGCATGCTGAATGTCCTCAACGCCGCGCGCAACGTCTACAACTACATCATCGTCGACCTGCCGCCCTTCGGGCCGGTGGTCGACGCGAAGGCCTTCGAGCCGTCCGTCGATGCCTTCGTGCTGGTGACCGAGTGGGGCGCGACGCCGCGCAACCTGGTCCGCACCGCGCTTCAGACGGAGCCTCGGATCGCCGAAAAGGTCCTGGGCGCCATCCTCAACAAGACCGACATGAAGGCGCTTGGGCGCTACGGAGGCTACGGCAGCTCCGAACGCTATCTCGACCGTTACTCTCCCTATTACACCGAGCCGGGCGAGGCGGCATGAACGGTCCGTTGCTCCCGTCAGGTCGTCAGGTAGCGACCCCTGCCGCGCCAGATCCGCAGCGCCGTCAGGCGACCGCTGTAATAGGCGCCGGTGTCGATATTGATGCGCGCACCGTAGCGGGTGGCGCGCGTCACGGGCGTATGGCCATGGACGACGTAGCTCCTGAGAAGATGGCCGCGATCGTAGAAGCCGGAGCGGATCGAAGCCAGTTCCCGGTCCGATTGCCGGTCGAGAGCGAGATCGGGGCGGATCCCGGCATGGACGAAGATGAAACGCGAAAGCGTCGCCATGATCGGCAGCGATCGCAGGAATTCGCGATGGCCCGCCGGTATGGTGCCGCGTATCGTCCCGTCTATGCCGCCACGCGAGCCGTGGAGCGAACGCAGTCGGTCGTAGTCAATGCCGTAGGAAGCGAGCGTCGAGGCCGCGCCCATCGGCATCCACTCGGCGAGGCCTGCGTGGCCTTCGAGATATTCGAACATGGCGAGTTCGTGGTTGCCCGCCAGGCAGATGCGCTCGAAGCCATCCGGCGGCTCGGCGAGAAGATGATCGAGCACCTGCGCCGAAAAAGGTCCGCGATCGACGTAGTCGCCGAGCATGACGATCAGCTTGCTACCCGGCAGGCCAGCCGCATCGGCGGAGATCATGCGCTCCAGCGCGAGCAGTTCGTCCAGGCAGCCATGGACGTCGCCAACGGCATAGACGGCCCGGTCGGCCATCTCCATCTCGAGGCGTTCGCGGCCGGGTTGCCTTCGCTTGCGCGACGGGATCAGTTGGGCAAGTCCTTGCATGACGTTCCGTCCGTTGCGCGCCCGTCGCGGTCGACGGCATCTCCCACGCTAATGGTTCGTTTCCAACATCTGCATCCGATTTGTATCGGCCACCAGGTAAATGTCGGAAACGAGAGAACCACTAGCAAGTTTATGATTCTAGTGGAATTTTTGAATTTAACATTCGATCTGGAGGCCGACGTCAAGCGGGTATCGAATGTCAAATTCATCCCACTAGATAGATGGCGCCGGGCCGGGTTCCATACCCCGGCGCGGAAACGCTTCAACCCCTGGGCAGGGGGCCAAGAGCGAGAAACGACGCAATGAAGGTCCTGTTTGCAGGCGGCAGCGCCTATTACCCCGAAATCCACGGCGGGCTCCAGTCGAGCACGCACCATCTGGCCGAGCAACTGCTCGCCGCCGGGCACCAACCCTCGATCCTGGCTTCGCTTTTCGGCGACGGCGTCTTCGGGCTGGTGGCCCGGGTCAAGCTGAAGGTGCTGCGGCAAGGGGCGGCCATGGACAATTTCCAGGGCTATCCCGCGGTGCGGGCATGGTTTCCATGGCAGGCGGTGCCCTACGCCGTCTCGCGGCTGGATCCGGACGTGGCGATCGTCCAGTGCCACCATTCGGTGGCGATCGGAAAGGCGCTCGAAGCGCATGGCGTTCCGGTGATCGTCTATTTCAGGAACGTGGAATTCCACGAACTCGACGGCGACCC
>JBQCFA010000511.1:0-3204 GCA_051959695.1 Rhizobiaceae bacterium | reverse complement strand
GTCTGCCGAAACAGTCAATGGCCACTCCACTGCATCTGGTGCCAAGCGTAAGGCGACGGTACCGGCTGGCGGGGCAATTTACAAATGCGTAGTTCTCAAGATATCATGCATAAATCGCATAATACCCGGCCTACGGAGGGTCATCTTGGATATCGCCTGGCTCGAGGACTACCTGGCTCTGCGCGACCTCGGCAGTTTCACCGCTGCCGCGCAGCGGCGCAATACCAGCCAGCCGGCTTTCTCCCGCCGTATCCAGGCGCTGGAAACCTGGCTGGGAGTGACCTTGATAGACCGCAGCACGCGGCCGCCTTCATTCACGCCCCTGGCCATGGAGAACGACAACGAGATCCGGGATCTTCTGCATCATTTCCATGATCTGAGAAGCCGCATGCGCGGCGAGCAGAAGAAATCATCGCGCGTCCGTATTGCGATCCAGCTTTCGTTGTCGATATCGCTTTTCCCGAGGCTGACCGAGCACCTCAGCGGTGATGATTCCCACCCGGTATACTGGCTGCATTGCGAGGACAGGTCGCGATGCATTGAGATGATGTTTCGCGGGGAAGCCGATCTGCTTATTTGCTACGAAACCAGCAAGATCATGGCGGAAGTGCCGGGAACGCTGGCGTCGCGGGGGGCTCTTGGTGGGGATTCACTGGTGCTGGCGGGTAAGTCCGCCCTCGTGAGAAGGATAGAAGAATTCGCCCATGAGGGGCGTCCGATTCCTTTCCTGGCCTATCCGCAGTCGAACTTCTTCGGGCAGGTGGTCTGGGACAGGATGATGACGGATCTCTCCTCCCTCCACGTCATCGAGACGATCTGCGTCAGCGGTTTCAGCAGCGCTCTCAAGCAGATGGTATTGGCAGGCATGGGACTGGCGTGGCTGCCCCGAAGCCTGATCAACGCAGAAATTGCCGACGGCTCCCTGGCGATGTTCGGCGAGGATAATTTCAAATGCGAAATGGAGGTCGCACTCTATTTGCGATCGGCAAATGTCTCCGCCGCGCAGGCGGCGGCGTGGCGGACGCTTTTCAAGCAGCAGGCTCACAGCATGCTAATTATGCATGAAAAGCCCATTATTTAGGCTTTAATTCGCCCTGGATATCAGGCACAGTTTCGCGAATTCCATCGTGTCCTTGACGCGGGGAATTGGGTGGTCACGGCCAAGGCACGGTTTCGCTGCGCCCCAGAAATGAATGTCTGCAGAGGATTCCCCATGAGCGACGGGCATGACGAAAAGCTGGGGCTCTATCACGACTTTGCCGTTCTGGAGCCCATGCAGCGCTATAAGCTCCTGAGCTCGTTGGTCGTCCCGCGGCCCATTGCATGGGTGACGACGCACGATCTTGTCACCGGAATCGTCAACGCCGCTCCCTATTCCTTCTTCAACGTCTTTTGCGAGGAGCCGGCACTGGTCATTCTCGGCCTGCAGCACGACGCAGATTCCGTCGCCAAGGATACGGCGCGAAACATCCGCGATAATGGCGAGTTCGTTGTCAACCTGGTTCGGGAGTCGAGTTTCGAGGCGATGGTATCGTCGGCGGCGGCGCTGGGCAAGGATATCAGCGAACCGTCGTTGCTGGGACTCGAAACGGCTGCGAGTCAAAATGTGAGCGTCCCGCGCCTTGCCGATACGCCGGCGGCGCTTGAATGTCGTCACGAGCGGACGCTGACGCTATCCAGAATGCGCGACATCGTGATTGGCGAAGTCGTCGGCATCTGGAGTGAGCCCGGATTGGTCAATGCCGCCAACCATCACGTCGATTGGAAGGACAACTTCCCGGTAGGACGCCTCTACGCTGATCGTTACAGCCAGACACGCGACAGCAGTGATCTGCGGCGCTCAATCCCCCCGGCCGACAGCCTGCTCAATGGCAAGCTGCCGAAGCGGAGGGGATAGTCTCGGCTACCAGCCGGTGCTTTGCCGGCGATATTCTGTCTCAAGAATTGGTTTGAAAATCCGTCGGATAACCGAACAAGCCGGATGATCCCCCGGTATGGAGAAAGACGATTGTATCGTCCTTCTTGAATTGGCCCTTGCGAACGAGATCGATCAGCCCGGCCATCCCCTTGCCGGAATAGACCGGGTCGAGAAGGATGGCATCCGTGCGAGCCAAAAGATGTATGGCCTCGATCGTACTGGGCGCCGGAATGCCGTAGCCGGGGCCAATATAGTCGCAGTTTGCGACGATGTCCTCGCGCTTGACGGTACCTTCCAGGCCAAGCTTGCAGGCAGTCTTGCAGGCAAGCGCAAAGACGCTTTCTTCCTGCTTTGTCTTTTCAGCGCGAACGCCGATGCCCAGCACCGGAATTCCGCTGTTTATTCCGACAAGCCCCGCCACCAGACCGGCCTGGGTGCCGGCGCTTCCTGTCGCATGGACGACCCGGTCGATTCTCAGGCCCGTGCTATTGGCCTGGTGCAGGAGTTCAATTGCCGCGTTTACGTATCCGATGGCCCCCACGGCATTCGAGCCGCCGCCAGGGATGAGATAAACTTTCCGCCCGGTGGCGCGCAGCCGGGCCGCCAGCTTCTCCGCCTCGGCATTCATATCAGGGCTTGCTGGACAACGTTCGATGACGGCCCCGTGGAGGCGGTCGAGAAGGACGTTTCCGTTTTCCTGATAGTCAAGATCCGTTCTGCCGGTTCGATCTTCGAGCAGCAGATAGCAGTCCATGCCAAGGCGTGCTGCGGCTGCGGCGGTCTGGCGCGCATGGTTGGACTGAGTCGCACCATGGGTGACGACGGTGTCAGCGCCCTCCGCGACCGCTTGGCCCATCAGGAATTCGAGCTTGCGGGTCTTGTTGCCTCCGGTGGAGAGGCCGGTGCAGTCGTCGCGCTTGATCCAGATCTCGGGGCCGTTCAATACCCGTGTCAGATTGTCCAGGCGCTCCAGGGGCGTCGGAAAATGACCGAGTGAAACACGTGGATTTTCGGCAAGATTCATCATGTGCAGAAGGTTCCAATCATTGGCTTCTGCACATAATAATTGGTGAATTACTGGCTAGTACAATGCGAAAACGGATATCTTCATGCAATTTCTGCATGTTACCCAGACGCTCCCGCCTGCAGCTTCTTGGCGTCGCGGCCTCAGTGCCACATCGGTTTGAAGTCTGGTGCACTTCGGTCGAGACGAATGCGAGTGCCTCGAGCAGGCGCGTGCCGCCAAGAGGGCCCGCGACGGCAGGTTCGAGATCTTGCGCAAAACC
>JBQCFA010000510.1:0-5901 GCA_051959695.1 Rhizobiaceae bacterium | reverse complement strand
GTTCGCGGCGCTCACCTGCTCGAACCAGGCGACGATGCCCTGCCGCTCCTGGGGCGTGATCTGCGTCACGTTCCCGCCCGGCGGCATGGCGTGGCTGCGGCCTGCCTCGAGGTAGATATCCCGCGCATGTTCGGCGATACGCGCGTCGGTGTCGAGCATCACGCCTTTCGGCGCCTCGTAGATGCCTTCATAGGAAGGTTCCTTCGAATGGCACATCGAGCAGCGGCCCATCACCGTATCGCGGACGTGGGGGAACTGGGCGGAGGCCACATAGGGCTGGGCGGCGGCCGAGACCTTGTCGCCATTGCCCCCGAGCACGCTCGGCGCCGTCGACAGCCACATGATGAGGACGAAGAGGATGCCAGCGACGAGCCATGTCCAGGTCGGCCGGCCCCTGTGGGCATGCATGGTATTGAAATAGTGCCGGACGACGACTCCGATCAGGAAAACCAGGAGCGCTATGATCCAGTTGTAGCGCGTGCCGAACGCCAGCGGATAGTGGTTCGACAGCATCAGGAAGATGACCGGCAACGTCAGGTAGTTGTTGTGCAGCGACCGGGTCTTGGCGATACGGCCGTATTTGGGATCCGGCTTGCGCCCGGCGATCAGGTCGGCGACCACGATCTTCTGGTTCGGGATGATGATGAAGAAGACGTTCGCCGACATGATGGTCGCGGTGAAGGCGCCGAGATGGAGAAGCGCGGCACGTCCCGTGAACAGATGCGTATAGCCCCATGCCATGAACACCAGCACCACGAACAGCACGATCATCAGCGCGCTGTCATTGTGGCCGAGCGGCGACTTGCAGATGAGGTCATAGACGATCCAGCCAAGCGCGATCGAGGCGATCGAGATGCCGATCGCTACCGGCGCCGAAACGTCGAGCACATTGGGGTCGATCAGGAAGAGATGCGCGCCGGCATAGTAGACGATGCACAGCATGGCGAAGCCTGTCAGCCAGGTCGAATAGGCCTCCCATTTGAACCAGGTCAGGTGCTCCGGCATCATCTCGGGCGCCACCAGATATTTCTGGACGTGGTAGAAGCCGCCGCCATGAACCTGCCACTCCTCGCCATAGGCGCCGGCGGGCAGGCCCGGACGCTGCTTGAGGCCGAGATCCAGCGCGATGAAGTAGAAGGACGAGCCGATCCAGGCGATGCCGGTGATCACATGCAGCCAGCGCACGCCGAAAGCGAGCCACTCCCAAAGAACCGCATAGTCGTTCATCGTAGATTCCCCTTTCCCCGATCATTGCGGTTTGCGCTTCGAACGGGAAGAGCAGCGGCACCCGATGACTTTCAAAAAAATCTGGAAAATACTAGCGTATATCGACGGGAGCCGGAAAGCGCGTGGCCTATCTCGACAATATCGCTGTTTTCGTGCGCGTGGTGGAACTGGGCAACCTGTCCGCCGCTGGGCGCGACATGCGCATTTCGCCTGCGGTGGCGTCGAACCGCATCAAGGAATTGGAAAAACATCTCGGCGCCAGGCTGTTCAACCGCACGACGCGCCAGTTGATGCCCACGGAGCACGGCCGCGTCTTCTATGAGCATGCCGTCGCCGTCATACAGGCCGTCGCCGAGGCGGAAGCCGCCGTGAGCACGCTTTCCGGCCAGCCGCGCGGGACTATTCGCGTGACCGCGCCCCTCGGCCTCGGACGTCGGCTGATCGCGTCTGGGATCCCGGAGTTCCATGAACGCTATCCCGACATCGAGGTGCGGCTGAGGCTTTCCGACCACGACGTCGACATGATGAAGGAAGGCATCGACGTAGCCTTCCTTCTCGGCATCCTGGAAGATTCCAGCCTGCGCATGCGCGGCATCATGGAATGCGCGCGCGTCCTCGTCGCCGCGCCGGCCTATCTGGAAAAGCGGGGCGAGCCGAAGAGGCCTGAGGACCTCGTCGGCGACCGGCACGACTGCCTGATCCTCCGCTATCCCGGTGCCCGCGAGTTCCAGTGGTACCTGGCAACGCCGGAGGGCCAGAGGAAGTTCGAGGTGAAGGGACCCTACGATTCCGACGACGGCGACGTGCTCACCGGCTGGGCGATCGCGGGCCACGGTATCGTCAACAAGCCGCGCTTCGAGGTCGAGCCCTATATCCGCGATGGCCGGCTGAAGGTGATCCTGCCGGAAACGCCGCCCGTCCCTATCCAGTTGGCCGCCGTGTTCCCCCACCGCAAGTTCCAGGATCCCAAGATCAGGCTCCTGCTGGATTTCATGGCCGAGCGCTGCCAGCGCATGATCCGCGATACGCTGGACGGGAAATAGGCGGGAAGAACGGCGTCACCTACAAAAAAGCCTTCGCCTTCATCGTCGCCGGCGCCTTGACGCCGAGCCGTTTCAGGATGGTCGGCGCAAGCTGCAACTGGTCGAGAAGAACGTCCTCCTTCGGCCCCCTGGCGGGTCCGAAATAGTAAACCGCGAAATCCTGCTGCAAGTCCTCGTGGCCACCATGATGGCCCCGATCCGTCTGGCCGTGGTCGGCGGTGACGATCACCTCGTATCCCGCCTGGCGCCACCGTGGCAGGAAAGCCGCCAGCATTCCATCCATCGCGTAGCAGGCGTGGTCCATCTCGATGCAGTCATGGCCGAAGCGATGCCCCATCGAGTCCAGCGTGCAGGTGTGAAGGATGCCGTAATCTATGCCGAAACGCTCGGCGAGCATAGTAAGCGTCGCGAACAGGTCGACATCGCTCGGCGTCATCTGGTTGCGGGCGTTATAGCCGGTCATCGTGTGGAAACGGCCGTGTGTGATCGGTCCGTCCGGCTCGTCATATTCCATGTCGCGCACGAGATCGAAGGGATGGCGGTTGAAGAATTCCGACCAGTAGGAATGCGTCACCGCGCCGGTGGTGCCGCCCGCGCGCGTGATCTCCGAAAAAAGATCGGGCAGCTCGATGCGAAAGCGCACCTCGTTCGACAGGATGCCATGCACCTGCGGCGGCACGCCGGTATGGATCGAAGCGTAACAGCACGCCGAGGTGGAAGGCAGGACCGACCGCATCTTCCACACGCGTGCTTCGCCGGCCTGCACCCAGCCTTCAAGGTTGCCGAAAAGCCGGCGCCAGTTGCGCCACGGCACACCGTCGAGAATGATGAGGAGGAGCTTGGATTTCATGGCCGGAGTCAGGATTGGCTTCCGGATATCGCCTAGTTCCCCGCCGCCGCCATGCGCCGCCCGGCCATCGCCTTTTCCAGCCATCCGAGTTCCATTTCCGGCACCGACGAAAGCAGGAGATCCGTATAGGCATCGAACGGCGGCTTCAGCACTTGGCTCTTCGACCCGTAGCGCACCACGGCGCCCTGATACATGACGGCAATGGAATCGGCGATCGACTTCACCGTCGCCAGATCGTGGGTGATGAACAGGTAGGCGACGTTTTCCTCCTTCTGGAGGTTGAGCAGGAGCTTCAGGATGCCGTTGGCCACCAGCGGATCGAGCGCACTGGTCACCTCGTCGCAGATGATGAGGCTAGGCTTCGCGGCAAGCGCGCGCGCGATGCAGACGCGCTGCTTCTGCCCGCCCGAAAGCTCCGCCGGATAGCGGTCGACGAAGCCGGTCCCCATCTCGATCTTTTCCAGCAATTCGGCGACCATCCTGTCGCGCTCGCGGCCGCGCTTGCCGAAATAGAACTCGATCGGGCGTCCGATGATCGTCCCCACCGTCTGGCGCGGGTTCATCGCCACGTCCGCCATCTGGTAGATCATCTGCAGTTCTCGCAGATCGTTCTTGCTGCGGTTGGCGAGCCGCGGCGGAAGCGTGCGTCCGGAAAATTCGATGCTGCCCGACAGCGGCGGCAGAAGGCCGGTGATGGCGCGCGCCAGCGTCGACTTGCCCGATCCGGATTCGCCGACGACGGCCAGCGTCTGCCCCGGATAGATGTCGACGGAGACGTCTTTCAGCACCTTGACCTTGCCGCCGCCATAAGCGGCCGTGACGTTCTTGACCGACAGGATCGGATCGCCGGCGGGCGTCTTTTCCACATGCGGTATGGAATGCACTGAGACGAGCGCGTTGGTGTATTCTTGCCGCGGCTCCTTGATGATCTGGTGCGTGTCGCCCTTCTCGACCTTCTTGCCGTGTCGCAGCACCATGATGTCGTCGGCCACCTGCGCCACCACGGCCAGATCGTGGGTGATGTAGAGCGCGGCGACGCCGGTATCGCGGATGGCTTTCTTTATCGCGGCGAGGACATCGATCTGCGTCGTCACGTCGAGCGCCGTCGTCGGCTCGTCGAAGATGATCAGGTCCGGCTTGGAGCAGAGCGCCATCGCCGTCATGACGCGCTGCAGTTGACCACCGGAGACCTGATGCGGATACCGGTCGCCGATATGTTCGGGGTCGGGCAGGCTGACTTCCCGGAAGAGCGCGATGGCGCGCTTTTCAGCCTCCGCGCGAGAGGAAACGCCGTGCTTCAGCGATGCCTCGACCACCTGCCGCATCAGCTTGTGGGCGGGATTGAAGGCCGCCGCCGCCGATTGGGCGACGTAGCAGACTTCCCTGCCGCGCAGTTTGCGGAATCCCGGCTTGCCCCCCTTCAGGATGTCGCGGCCGTTGAGAAGGACTTCGCCGCCGGTGATGCGCACGCCGCCACGCCCGTAGCCCATGGAGGAAAGGCCGATCGTTGATTTGCCGGCGCCGGATTCGCCGATAAGCCCGAGAACCTTGCCGCGCCCCAGCTTGACCGATACGTCGTCGACAATGACGACGTTTTTCGGCTCCTCGCCGGGCGGATAGACCGTCGCCTCGATCCTGAGGTTACGGATATCGAGCAAGGTGTCCGAGGTCCTGTCCGGCGCATTCCTAGCCGCTCTAGCCATTGCCGCGCCCTCCCTTGAGGTCGGTCGTGCGGTTGAGGATCCAGTCGGCCACCAGGTTCACCGAGATGGCGAGGATGGAGATCGCCGCGGCCGGCAGCAGCGCCGCCGAAATACCGAAGACGATGCCTTCCTTGTTGTCCTTGACCATGCCGCCCCAATCCGAATCCGGCGGCTGCACGCCGAGGCCGAGGAAGGAGAGGGCTGACAGGAACAGGATGGCGAAGATGAAGCGCAACCCCAGTTCCGCCACAAGCGGCGAGAGCGCGTTGGGAAGGATCTCGCGGAAGATGATCCACAACCTGCCCTCGCCGCGAAGCTTGGCGGCCTCGACGAAATCCATGACGTTGATGTCGACGGCGACGGCGCGGGAAATCCGGTAAACGCGCGTCGAATCGAGGATGCCCATGACGAGGATGAGCGTCAGCGTCGTCGAGGGCAGCACCGAAAGCACCACGAGCGCGAAGATCAGCGTCGGGATGGACATGATGAGATCGACGAAGCGCGACAGCAATTCGTCGAACCAGCCGCCGATCACGGCGGCCGAAAAGCCGAGGCTTGCGCCGAGAGTGAACGACAGCGCCGTCGCCAGAAAGGCGATGAACAGCGTGATGCGCGCGCCATAGAGCAGCCTCGTCAGAAGGTCCCGGCCGAGATTATCGGTACCCAGCCAGTGCGCGGCCGACCAGGGCGCCCATACGTCGCCGACAATGGCTGTATTGGGATAGGGCGCGATCCAGGGCGCCAGGATCGCCGCCAGGACGAAGAGTAGCGCCACGAGCATGCCGGCGAGCGCGCTGACCGGAATTCTTCTTATGTTCAGCATCCGCCGTTTCCCCTATTTCGGATGCCGCAGGCGCGGGTTGGACAGGATAGAGAAAATGTCGGCGAGCATGTTGAGGCCGATATAGACGGCGGCGAAGATGAGCCCGCAATCCTGGACGACCGGCACGTCGCGCTTGGCGACATGGTCCACCAGGTACTGTCCCATGCCGGGATAGACGAAGATCACCTCGATGACGACCACGCCGACGACGAGATAGGCGAGGTTCAGCATGACGACGTTGACGATGGGCGCGAT
>JBQCFA010000509.1:0-11873 GCA_051959695.1 Rhizobiaceae bacterium | reverse complement strand
CGGCGGGGCAGCATTGGATCTTCCCAACGGCGCCCGAGCAGAAGAGCATGATCGAGGCGGTTTCGCAGCTCGGCATCCTGCTGCTCCTGCTCCTGACCGGCATGGAAACCGATCTGAGGCTTGTTCGCCGCGTCGGCGCCGCCTGCTTTTCCATTTCAGCGGCGGGAGTGGCCCTGCCCTTCATATGCGGCTTCGCGCTTGCCCAGTTCCTTCCCGAATCGCTGCTTCCGGAACCGTCGGAACGGATCGTCGCCGGCCTTTTCCTCGGCACGGCCCTCTCGATCTCCTCGGTGAAGATCGTGGCCATCATCGTGCGGGAGATGGGCTTCATGCGCCGCGATCTTGGCCAGATCATCGTCTCTTCGGCGATCATCGAAGACACGGTGGGCTGGCTGATCATGGCCATCACCTTCGGCATCGCCACGCACGGCAGCCTCGAAATCGCACCGCTCGTGCTGACGATCGTGGAGGTCGCCGCCTTCATGGCCTTCAGCCTGACGATCGGCCGGCGCATCGTCTTCGAGCTGATCCGCTGGGCCAACGACACGCTCAAGAGCGAGTTCGCCGTCATCACGGTGATCCTCGTCGTTATGGGCCTGATGGCCATCACGACGGACCTGATCGGCGTCCACACCGTGCTCGGAGCCTTCGTCGCCGGCATTCTGGTCGGCGAATCGCCGATCCTTTCCGAGCATATTGAAGGCCAGTTGCGCGGCATCATCACGGCCCTGTTCATGCCGGTCTTTTTCGGAATGGCCGGCCTTTCTGCTAACCTCACCGTTCTCGCCGATCCCACGCTCGCCCTCCTCACAGCCGGTCTGGTTTTGGTGGCCAGCGTCGGCAAATTCACGGGCGCATTCGCCGGCGGCAAGCTGGCCGGCATGTCTTTCAAGGAAGCGACGGCGGTGGGCAGCGCGATGAACGCGCGCGGCTCGACCGAGGTCATCGTCGCCTCGATCGGACTCTCGATGAACATCCTCTCGCACAACCTCTTCACCATGATCGTGACGATGGCGGTGCTGACAACGCTCGCCATGCCGCCCATGCTGCGATGGGCATTGAGACGACTGCCGGCGGACAAGAACGAACAGGAACGGCTTGACCGCGAGGCGCTCGACGAGCGTGGCTTCGTCTCGCGGCTGGAACGCCTTTTGCTGGCGGTCGACGACAGCCCCAACGGCCGGTTCACCGCCTATCTCGCCGGCCTGGTCGGAGGCTCTAGCGGCATGCCGACCACTGTCCTTCGGCTGGAGAAGGACGCCGGGGATGAGAGCAAGGCCAAAGGGGAGGAAAAGCATCTCGACGAACTGAAGAAGGGCGCGAAGGCGGGCGCTACCGCGGTACAGGAGGCAGAGAACACTTCCGTCGAGAAAGCCCGGCTGACGGCGCGGACGGAATCGGGCGCTCCCGGCAAAAGCATCGCCGAGGAGGCACGCAAGGGCTACGACCTGCTTTTTGTCGGTCTCGGTCGTTCGCAAACGCCCAAAGGCGCGTTCACGCGCAAGATCAACGAAATCACGCGCGGCTTCGACGGGCCGCTCTGTCTGATCGTGAAGGGCAGTGGCAAGGCTGCGGAGAAGACGCCCGTGCTGGAACCCGGGGCCACCATCCTCGTGCCGGTCAACGGCACCGAGACGGCGCGCCGGGCCGCCGACCTCGCTTTCGCCATCGCGCGGCCGCAGCAGGCACGCGTCAAGGCGCTTTACGTGGCTCCGCGGACGAGAGGTGGAGCCGGCAGCAGGGTGTCCCTGTCACATCGGCGCGAGGAAGCCGCGCTGAAGGACATCGCCGATCTTGCCGAGCGCTACGGTGTGCCGATCAAGACGGCCATGAAAGTGCATGGCGCGGCGGCCGACGCCATCACCCGCCAGGCGGCGAAAGGCGTGGCGCTGGTGGTCATGGGGGTTGCGCAACGTTCCGGAGACGAGCTTTTCTTCGGCGAAACGGCAAGCGCCGTCCTGGCCGGATGCACCGCCCCGGTCGTACTCGTCGCCGGCGAGCGCGTCCGCAAGGACGAGGCTGCGAGGGAAGCCGAACGGTCTGGCAAATCGGAGAGTGCTTCCCAGGCCAAGGAGGCTGCCGAGTGACCCGCAGGCAGCCCGGCTCGCCACTTCCCTGTTTTCTCTACCACGCTTCCGCGACGCCAGATTGTCCCTTGCTCCGGCCGACAGGGTCGTCAACCGGAACGGGCTATCCCCCTTGCCGATAGATGCCTGGCGAAAACCTTGCCGATCTCACGTTCAGCCTTATGCGGCTCGATGGTAAGGACGAGAATGAAATCACCCGCCACCGCCATGTGGCTTGCCATCGCCAGGGCGGATCCGAGCGTGGGCGCAATCTCGATGCGCTCCGCGCCCACGCCGCTTGCCAGCAGCCCGGCCCTAAGCAGATCCGGCACTTCGCCAGCGGCCCTTCCGCGCCGATAGTCGACCAGATCATAGACGATGAAGCGATCGAAGACCGGAGCGGCCACAGCAGCGAGTTCGGCATATTGGCCATCGGTCCGGTTTCCGACTGCGCTCAGGAGCACGATCCGACGGCCTTTCACCGCAAGTCCGCGGACCGTTCGCGCTGTCCAGGAAAAGGCAGCGCCGCTCAGGCCGCTTTCGGCTACCAGGGTGAAGGGATAGCCATCGAAGGATGTCCAGCGGCCTGGATTTTCCGCCATCCCGCCCCTGAAGGACAGCAGGGCGCCGGCGACGACCGGCATAGGCACGCCCAGCCCATGGGCGATTGCCGCGGCGGCCATGGCGTCGGCGGCGTAGTGGACCGCCTTGCCTTCGAGCGTGATCGGAATGTCGGGCAGACTGACGACGCGCTGCGGCGCACCGCCGCCGTCTTGAAGGACCATGTGGCCGTTCAGGTCACCGCAGATGGTCGTGCCCCCCGCGGCGATCACCCTGTTGCGGTCGGGCGCCGCGCCGGTGGCCGAAAAGAGGATGACGCGGCCGGCGCCGCATGCATCGATATAACGCGCCGATCTCGGATCATCGCCGTTGAGGATGGCGCGGCGAGACCCTACGACCACCTGCGACTTGTGCGCGGCCATGGCGTCAAGGTCGTTGATGCCGTCGATGCCGATATGGTCGTTGCCGACATTGAGGAGCGCGCCGACCTTGGCCCGGCGCATGAAGAGGCCCTTGACCAGCAAGCCGCCGCGCGCCGTCTCGAGGACAGCCGCGGTGACATCGTGCTCGCGAAGCAGCCTTGTGGCACCGTGAAAGCCGGCCAGGTCGCCCACGGCGACGCATTCGCCATCGACATAGATGCCATCGGAGCATACGAGCCCCACCCTGTGACCCTGGGCCTTGAGGATAGAGGCGACGAGCCGTGACGTTGTCGTCTTGCCGTTGGTGCCCGTGATCATCGCCACGGGCATGTGACCGAAACGCAAATCGTTCAGGCGAGCCACAAGGTGCCGACGAAGCCGGACCTTGATCCTCCGGCGAATGCTCACCGGCTTGCCCCTCGGCCGCCCGCCTGCTCCCCGTCAGCTGTCCAGGAAGCTCCTGAGCTTGCGGCTGCGGCTCGGATGCTTGAGCTTGCGCAGCGCCTTGGCCTCGATCTGGCGGATGCGCTCGCGCGTCACCGAGAATTGCTGGCCGACTTCCTCCAGCGTATGGTCGGTGTTCATGCCGATGCCGAAACGCATGCGCAGCACGCGCTCCTCGCGTGGGGTGAGCGAGGCGAGAACACGGGTCGTCGTCTCGCGCAGATTGGCCTGGATGGCCGCGTCGATCGGCAGCACCGCGCCCTTGTCCTCGATGAAATCGCCGAGATGCGAATCCTCCTCGTCACCGACCGGCGTCTCGAGGCTGATCGGCTCCTTAGCGATCTTCAGCACCTTGCGCACCTTTTCGAGCGGCATGGCGAGCTTCTCTGCCAGTTCCTCCGGCGTCGGTTCCCGGCCGATCTCATGCAGCATCTGGCGCGAGGTGCGCACGATCTTGTTGATCGTCTCGATCATGTGGACCGGGATGCGGATGGTGCGTGCCTGGTCGGCGATCGAACGGGTGATCGCCTGCCTGATCCACCAGGTGGCGTAGGTAGAGAACTTGTAGCCTCGGCGATACTCGAACTTGTCCACCGCCTTCATCAGGCCGATATTGCCTTCCTGAATCAAATCAAGGAATTGCAGGCCGCGGTTCGTGTATTTCTTGGCGATCGAGATCACCAGTCGCAGATTCGCCTCGACCATCTCCTTCTTGGCGATTGCGGCTTCGCGCTCGCCCTTCTGCACCTGGTTGACGATCTTGCGGAACTCGGCGATCGAAATGCCGGTTTCGGTGGCGAGGTTCTGGATCTCCGAGCGCAGTTCGCGGATCTTCTCCTTCTCGCCCTTGGTGAATTCCTTCCAGCCGCGCGCCGACAGGTTCGCGACCGACTTCATCCAGTTCGGATCGAGCTCGGAGCCCTGGTAGACCTCGAGGAAGTTGTCGCGACGTACCCCGTAGCTTTCGGCGAGCCGCAGCAGTCTGCCCTCGTTCTGCACCAGCCGCTTGTTGATGTCGTATAGCTGCTCGACCAGCGCCTCGATGCGGGCGTTGTTGAGGGACAGCGACTTCACCGCCTTGATGAGCTGGTCCTTGAGCTCCTTGTAGCGGCGCTCCTGGCTCGGCGACAGCGTGCCGGCGGCTGCAAGGCGGTTCTCGACCTGCTGGTCCTGCAGTTTCCTCAGCCGCTTGTAGGTGTCGGCGATGACGTCGAGCGTCTCCATGACCTGCGGGCGAAGCTCGGCCTCCATCGCGGCAAGCGACAGATTGGCCTCGTCTTCCTCCTCGTCGTCCTCCTCGGGACGCGTGTCGCCGCCGACATTGGTGATGTCGTCATCATCGCGGCCCATCGGGCGGCGGCCGTTGCGCGGCTCATCTTCCTGCGGCTTGCCGTTGGCTTCTTCCGTGCGCACGACAACCGGCGCCTGCTTGGCCTCTGGGCCGGCATAGGTCGCCTCGAGATCGATGATCTCGCGCAACAGGATCTTGGCTTCGTTGAGCTCGTCGCGCCAGATGATGATGGCCTGGAAGGTCAGAGGCGACTCGCACAGGCCCGCGATCATGGTCTCGCGGCCGGCCTCGATGCGCTTGGCGATGGCGATCTCGCCTTCGCGCGACAGAAGCTCGACCGAACCCATCTCGCGCAGATACATGCGCACCGGGTCGTCGGTGCGGTCCGTCGGCTCTTTCTTAGCCGGCGCGGCGGCGAGCGCCGTGCCGTTCTGCTCGGCGATCTCCTTGGCTTCCTCGTCGCTGTCGGACGCTTCCGCCTCGGGCTCCTCGGCGGCTTCGTCGTCCTCCACGACATTGATGCCCATGTCGGAGAGCATCGCCATCGTGTCCTCGATCTGCTCGGAGGTCACCTCCTCGGAAGGCAGCACCGAATTCAGCTCGTCCATGGTGACATAGCCGCGCTTCTTGGCGGCCTTGATCATCTTCTTGACAGCATCGTCGGAAAGGTCGAGCAGGGGGCCGTCCGTCGTCGCCTCACGCTCCGTCTCGACCTCTTCCTTTTCCTTTGTCGCCATTCTTTGCTTCTCCAAAGGCCGTCAGGCCTGTGCGCCGTTACCCAATGCTAAGCGCAAAGTGTTTTCTTACCGTTTCAGTGCTTCGATGCACCGCCGGCCGGAACCTATTGATCCGGATAGATAGGGCGGGTCCCCTTCCCGTCCAAAGCAGCCATCCTTTCGGGCGCACTGCCCGCATTTCTTGCCACGCCCGCCATACTCCGCCGGCGTGATGGATCGAATCGTCCTGATTCCGTCATCAAGGCGAAAGGTCAAGCGGCTCTGCCACGATTCGCTTAAAAAAAGCGAATCAATTGAGCTCCGAACCCATGTCGAAGCGAATCATCGGCCAAAACCGTTGCAAATCCGCCCTAAAGCGGCATCCGCCAGCATATATGGCGTGCGATTTAGCCGTCGCAAGATGCGAAAGCGCGGCGAAAAGCGCCATGTCACTGGCTTTCAAACCTCTCGCCAGCGAACTCTGGAAGCCAGGGCATCCGAGATCGGCACCAGAACTGCCGCTTCGGGACCAATTGCTCGCGCTGCGCCAGGGTTCCAACCCTGAGGCCGAAGGTGCGTTCACCCTCACCCGTGCGGGTCGCGTAGATCGGCGATCCACATTCGGCGCAGAAGGCCTGGATGCGCGGCGCGCCGCTTTCCGACGTCCGCTTCACGTAGTGTTTGGGGGCGCCCGCAAGCAGGCGGAAACGAGACTCGTGGACCGGCGCAACGATGCGGAAAGCGGATCCCGAAAGCGATTGACAGTCGCTGCAGTGGCATATGCGGACCCGTTCGGGATCGATTTCGGCCTCGAACCTGATCCGTCCGCAATGGCAGGAGCCATCGACTTTCATGCTCGAATTCCTCCACGCCGACCGTGCTATGCCGGGAGCGACGTTCGCAAGGCCAGGCAACGGCGGGGCATCACGTCCGCGCCTTGCGGCCGCTCGCCCTTCCCGTATTCTCGTCGGCGGCTTGCGGCGGCCGACGGTGCGCGGTTTCGGCCGCCTGCGCCTGCATGAGGCGGGCGGCGGTTTCTTCGTCCCCCTCCTCCACCAGCCGTAGCCAGAGTTCCTGGAGGTTCTCGACATTGCCGTTCTTCAGGTCGAACTCGTTATGCAGGTCGATGATGTTGAGGAAGGCATCACGCACGTCGAGGATGTCGGCTCCGGGCGCCACCTGCCAGTCGCCCAGTGCGACCAGTTCGCGCTCGACGCGGTCGAAATAGTCGCCGACGTCGCTGGCGAGCAGCCTTTCCCGAAGCTTCTCCTTGGCGCCCGCCGAAGCGTCCGCCAGATAGTAGAGAACCGCGGCGCGCATGCGTTGCTCGTCCTGTCCGCGAAGCGGCATGCGTTCGAAGGCGTCATGGAATTCGTCGAGCAGGTCGGGATGGTTGGCGGCAAGGGCCACGATCAGCTTTTCGCGCCTGAGCGGCGCGTCCGCCGAACGCGCCTGTCGCCAGCGCGCGAGGCCCGGCGTCTCGCGCACCGCATCACGGCGAAATCCCTTGCGATCGCCGCCGCCCGGTTGCCACTTGCCGCGGCGGTCCGCGGGCGCGAAGAACTCGTAGACGCGCTCGCGCATCGCCTGATTGTAGTGGCGACGGACCGCTTCGTCGCGAATGCGGCCGGTCAGGTCGCGCAGCCGCTTTTCCAGTTCCGCGCGGCGTTCGGGCGTGTCGAACACGCCGCCCCTTGTTTCGCGCGTCCACAGGAGGTCGGCGAGCGGCAGAGCTTCGTCCAGCACCTTGCGGAAGGCTTCCGGACCCGAGGCGCGCACGAGATCGTCCGGGTCCTGCCCTTCCGGCAACAGCGCGAAACGCGCCGTGCGGCCGGGCTGGATCGCCGGAAGCACGAGGTCTGCCGCGCGCCAGGCGGCCCGCTGGCCCGCCTGGTCGCCGTCGAAGCAGAGCACAGGCTCGCCCGCCATGCGCCAGAGCAGTTCCATCTGGTTTTCGGTTAGCGCTGTGCCGAGCGGGGCGACGGCATTGCCGAACCCCGCCTGCGACAGGGCGATGACGTCCATGTAGCCCTCGACGGCTATGATGGTGCCGTCCCTACCCTGCGCCTTGCGCGCGCGGGCGAGATTGTAGAGCACGTTGCCCTTGTGGAAGAGCTCGGTATCGGGCGAATTCATGTATTTGGCCGGCTGGTCCGGCGACAGCGCCCGCCCGCCGAAAGCAATAACGCGCCCCTTCGAATCCTGGATCGGGAACATCACCCGGTCGCGGAACCAGTCGTAGGAGACCGGGATGTCCGGGCCATGGCGGACAAGGCCGCAAGCCTCGATCTGTTCCCTTGCCACACCCTTCCCCGCGAGGAACTCCTTCAGCGCGTTGCGGCTCTCCGGCGCATAGCCGAGGCGGAATTCCTTCTGCGTCGCCGGCGTCAGTCCGCGCTCGCGCAGATAGGCCCGCGCCTTGGCGCCATCCGACGATTGCAGCCTTTCCTCGAAGAATTTGGTCGCCAGTTCCATGACATCGTGCAGGCTGGCGCGCTGCTTTTCGCGGGCCTCCGCCTGTTCATCCCGCGCGGGCATCGGCACGCCGGCCATTTCGGCGATACGTTCGACGGCCTCGGGGAAGCTCATGCCGTCGAGTTCGGTCAGAAAGCGGAAATGATCGCCCGAGACGCCGCAGCCGAAGCAATGGTAGCGGCCCTTCCTGTCCTCGCAGTGGAAGCTCGGTGTCTTCTCACCGTGAAAGGGGCAGCAGGCCCAGAAGTCGCCTTTGCTGGCGTTCGTCTTCCGACGCTCCCATGCGACGCGCTGCCCGACCACGGCCGAAATCGGCACGCGGTCGCGTATCTCGTCGAGGAAGGAATCGGAAAAGCGCATGGTCGGAAAACGGCTCCTGTAAACTCATATAGACAGCGCTTGGCTCGGTCGCGACTTCTGTTTTGGTCGATGCCCGCTTTTCACAAGCTGCTCGCCTAGCGATTCCTCCAAATTACAAATTTCTGACCGTCCTATCGGCATTTTCGTCTTGTATGACCGGGTGGCCCGTGCTGTCTGGCCGACTCTGAATCCGGCCAAGATTCCCCATGTCTCCTCCCCTCATCGCCCTCTTCATCGCCGCCTTCGCCTTCGGCACGACCGAATTCGTTATCGCCGGCGTGCTGCCCGAAGTCGCGCAGGGCTTGCGGGTCGGCGTTCCAACAGCCGGCTACCTCGTTTCGGCATACGCGCTCGGCATCGCCATCGGGGGGCCCTTGCTCACCATCGCGACCGCGCGGGTGTCGCGCCGAACCCTGATCATCGCCCTGACCGCGGCTTTCACCATCGGCCAGGCGGCCTGTGCGCTGGCGCCGGATTTCCTCTCCATGCTCGTCTTGCGCTTTGCCACCGCGATCGCCCATGGCGCCTTTTTCGGGATCGCCATGGTGGTCGCCGTCGGCCTGGTTCCGCAAGCGCAACGCGGCCGGGCGATTGCCATCGTACTTGCGGGGTTGACGGTATCCAACATCGTCGGCGTCCCGGTAGGCACCGCGATCGGCGCGTTCTGGGGCTGGCGGGCGACGTTCTGGGCCATGTTCGCGCTCGGCCTCGCGGCCACCGCCGCCGTCTTCGCCATGCTGCCGCGAACGAACGCCGCCACGGCCAATCCCGCGTCACTTGCGACGGAAATCCGCGTACTGGGACGACAGCAGGTATGGACGTCGCTCATCGTCATGCTGATGCTGATGATGGCGCAGTTCGTGCCCTTCACCTACATCACGCCGACGCTGCGCATCGTCACCGGCCTCGACGAGGCAACGGTTCCATGGATACTGCTCCTGATCGGGCTGGGGTCCACGCTCGGCGTCTTTGCCGGCGGCCGCCTCGCCGACGGGAACATCATGCGGTGGCTGATCGCGACCTTGCTCGCCCAGGCCGCCGCGCTGGTCGCGGTCTACCTGGCCGGTCCCTACGCACTGCCGATGGCGGCCGCGCTCACGGTCTGGGGCGCCTTGAACTTCGCGATCGGAACCGTCGTGCAGACGCGTATCCTCGCCTGGACGGCGGACGCTCCTAACCTCGCCTCCTCGCTCATCCCGTCCGGCTTCAATCTTGGCATCGCGCTCGCGGCCTTCATCGGCGCGATGCTGCTCGACGGCGGCTACGGATACCGCAGCCTGCCGCTTCTCGGCGTCGCGTCCATGATCGTCGGCACGGGCGTGGCGCTGCTCTCGTCGGCTGCCGAGCGAAGGTCTGGCCAGATGCCGCCGACCAGGTCCTGAGCAGCCTCCCACCGACCGCTGCGTCTTCGCTTTTCGCCCTCGCTTGCACACCTGTCCAAAAGGCGCGATACCTTAACCGGCTAATCGAATCGGCCGCTGGAAAACCGCCGGGAACTCGCTATTTGTCTGGCATGGCCAATCTCATTGCAACTCCGTGCAGGCTGCAGCGCCTGGGCCTGCTCGCATGAGCGGGTCGATCGTCCTCGTCCATCTCGCAGGCGCGGTGGCGCTGCTCCTTTGGGCGACGCGCATGGTTCGCACCGGCGTAGAGCGCGCCTATGGCGACGTGCTGCGCCAGAAACTCCGTGCCACCATGCAGAACCCGTTTCTTTCCGCCGCCACCGGCCTGGCGCTGGCGATCGCGCTGCAGAGTTCGACCGCGGTGACGCTGCTGATCGGCTCGTTCGCCGGTTCGGGCATCGTCACCGGCCTTTCCGGCATCCTGGCGGTGCGCGGCGCGGAGGTAGGTTCGGCGCTGGTCGCCAAGATCCTCAGCTACGACCTGTCCCTGCTGGTGCCGATCTGCCTCATCGCCGGTACGGTGATGTTCCGCGCTACCGAGGAACGCTCGTGGCGGCAGATGGGGCGCATCGTCTTCGGCGTCGGGCTGATGATCCTGTCGCTGCAGATGATGAACGCGGCGACCGAGCCGCTGCGCGATTCGAGCCTTTTGCCGGTGATCGTCAACTATCTGTCGGGCGATCCGGTGACGGCCTTTCTGCTGGCCGGCCTCATCACCTGGTTGTTCCATTCGAGCATCGCCGGCGTGCTGCTCCTGATGGCGCTTGCAGGCAAGGGTATCATCCACCCGGAACTGGCGATCGTCATGGTGCTCGGCGTCAATCTCGGCAGCTCGGTCATCGCGCCGCTTCTGACGCGCGGCGCACCGCCGGCTGAACGCGTCGTTCCGCTCGGCAATCTCCTGATGCGCGGCGCCGGCTCGCTGGTGATGCTGGTGCTCTACATGCTCTTCAAACCGCCGATGAATTTCCTCGGCGGCGATGCGGTCAGCCAGATCGTCAATGCCCATATCCTCTTCAACCTGATCATCCTCGTCGCCGGGATTCCGCTTTCCGGCCTGGTGTTGAAGGCGACCGAAGCGATCGTCGCCATGAGCCAGCCCGCCGAGCCGGAACAGCCGACCGAAATCGAGGAGCTCTCCGCGCTGAACAAGGCGGCGCTCGCGCATCCCGGCCAGGCACTCGCAAACGCCACGCGCGAGGTGGTGCGGGTGTGCGAGATCATCGAGATCATGCTGAGGCGGATCATCGAGCTTTACGAGACGCCCGACCCGAAGAAGATGGACGAACTCGCCGCGCTCGACGACCGCGTCGACCGCCTGCATGTCGGCATCAAGCTCTACCTCGCCCAGATCGCCACCGGCGAGATGTCCGAAAGAGAGGCGGCACGCTGCCAGGAACTGCTCGGCGCCTGCGTCAAGCTCGAGCAGGTCGGCGACATCATCGTGCGCAACATGCTGCCGCAGGCGCAGAAGAAGCTGAAGCGCGGCATCGACTTCACGCCCGAGGGGTGGCGCGAATTGTCGGGCTTCCACGCAGCGGTGCTCGGCAATGCGCGGCTTGCCTTCAACCTCCTGGTCAACCGCGATCCGGTCACGGCAAGACAGCTCGTCGCGGAGAAGGACCGGCTGCGCGATGTCGAGAAGGAATCGAGCCGCCGGCATTTTGAACGGCTGCGCGAAGGCACGGAGAAGAGCGTCGAGACGAGTTCCATCCATCTCGACACGATTCGTGACCTGAAGCAGATCAATTCGCTGCTCGCCTCGATCGCCTATCCCGTGCTCGAGGAGAGCGGAGAACTCTCCGGCTCCCGTCTGCGCTCCATCTGATCTTCCCGAAAAGGGCGCGCCGCGGCGCGCAAAGACACGATCTTGCTTCAAAAGCCGGATCTTCGGAACGCCCTTCCTCTGCGGCGGGCAGCAGGGAACTGCCCCACCTTCCGCCCCTACCCGCTAAAGGCTACCTTCCGGCAGTTCGCCGACGGTCCCGCCACAAGGAAGAGAACGCCGCATGGACAGCCATACGCGAAGCTTTGCCAAGGCTATTTCCTGGCGGGTCACCGGCAGCATCGACACGATGGTGCTTTCATTCGTCATCACCGGAAGCATGAAGTTCGCAGCCGCGATCGGCCTGACC